>JAHYJE010000003.1 GCA_019429105.1 Syntrophobacterales bacterium | reverse complement strand
TGACCCCGAGGAAGCGGACATTCCTTGCCTTTAGCGAAAATGCCCGTGTTGACTTCCACTACACATACAGTGTCGTCCTTCCTGTTGCGACAATTACGTGGCTCAATTCCTTCAACCTTACGGCTTACGGCCTGCTTGCTTGCTGTCCTACGCTTAAAACTGACTGTTACCAATCAGCCTCCAAGGACTCGCTACCCGGTGGATGGCCTTCCTTCCGGGGCGGGACTTTCACCCGCTTGATTACGCGACCTTGCCCGGCCGCACATGTGACTCTGACCCCAATTATCCTCGGAAACGGGGCCCAGGGCCGCCACGGCCAGGGAGTCCTCGCGAAATATCCGTTCGGCAAGAGAGCGTATTTCCTCTCTTTGCACGGCATCGATACGGGATACGACATCCTCCGGAGTGATCTGCCGTCCAAAATAAATCTCGTTTCTGGCCAAACCCGTCATCCGGTTATCGGTGCTCTCCATTCCCAACAGATAGTTTCCCTTCAGGAGCTCCTTGGCCGAGTTCAGTTCTTTTTCGCTGATCCGCTCGGCGGCGCAGCGCGCCAACTCCTCTTTGATGACGCCCAGCGTCTCTTTGAGATTCGCGGCTTGCGTGGCCACATAGACTCCCAAAATCCCGGCGTCGCGATAGGATGTCAGATAGGAACCAACATCGTAGGCTAACCCCCGCTTCTCCCGGATTTCCTGAAACAGCCGGGAGCTCATGCTCCCCCCCAGCACGGCGTTCAACAAAAAGGCCGCATGCCGCCCATTGTCTATCGCCGCAGGCGCCGTTGCCCCCACGATCAGATGCGCCTGCTCCAGTTTCTTGTAAAAAATGGCGGTCCCGGCCTGGGGCGCCGGGGCCTCAATCTGGTTCACTATCGCCAAATCCGGCAAGGACCGGAACGCCCTGTCTATTAATTCAACTATATGAGCATGCTTTAGATGGCCCGCGGCGGCGATCACCAGATTCTTCCCCTTGTAGCGGTCATGGAAGAAACTCAGCAGGCCGTCGCGGCGCAGGGACGCTACCCGCTCTTTTGAACCGAGGATGTGCAATCCCAAAGGATGCTCTTTCCAAAAGAGCCCTTCAAAGAGATCATAGATGTAATCACCCGGCTCATCCTCGGCCATCCGGATCTCCTGAAGCACCACCGCCCGCTCCTTATTTATGTCATCCTCGTCGAAACGGGAACTCAGAAAAATATCGGCCAGCAGATCAACCGCTGTTTCAATGTGAAAGTCGGGGATTTTTATATAGAAGGAGGTGGACTCCTTGCCGGTGGCGGCATTCATTATCCCGCCTACGGAATCTATGGCAGAGGCAATCTCGAAGGCGGAGCGCCGCTTGGTGCCCTTGAAAAGCATGTGTTCAATAAAGTGGGCAGTTCCGTTATTGACGTCGTTTTCGTGACGGGAACCGCTTTCAACACAGATTCCGATGGAGATAGACCGGACATGGTCTATCTCCTCGGATACAATCCTGATGCCGTTGTCCAGGACGGTTCGGCTGACCATGTTATTCGAGCGCATCCTTCCGGCTGAGACGGATTTTCCCCTGCTTGTCAACTTCGAGCACCTTCACCTTCACCTCGTCGCCTTCCTGCAGGATATCGGTGACCTTGTTTACCCGCTCTTTGGCAAGCTGCGAGATATGCAGAAGGCCCTCCGTTCCGGGGATGATCTCGACAAAGGCGCCGAAATCAACGATCTTCTTGACGGTGCCGGTATAGATCTTGCCGACTTCCGCTTCCTCGGTCAGCCATTTCACCATTGCGACCGCCCGGGAGGACGCATCGGCATCGGAGGACGCGATGGTTACAGTGCCGTCGTCCTCGATGTTTATTTCGACCCCGGTCTCCGCCACAATCTGGCGAATGTTCTTGCCGCCAGACCCGATCACGTCCCGGACCTTTTCCGGGCGAACCTTGACAGTGGTGATTTTCGGCGCGTGTTTCGACATCTCTATATTCGGTGCAGCGAGCGTCTCGCGCAGCTTCCCGATGATATAAAGCCTCCCTTCGCGGGCCTGGCTGAGGGCCTTGCGGAGAATATCCTTGGTCAGATTGTCGATCTTGATATCCATCTGCATGGAGTTTATACCCTTCTCGGTTCCGCAGACCTTGAAATCCATGTCCCCGGCGTGATCCTCATCGCCCAGGATATCGGTAAGAACGACCACCTTGCCCTCTTCCTGCAGCAGGCCCATCGCCACCCCCGCAACGATGTCCCGAATCGGGACCCCGGCGTCCATCAGGGCCAGGCAGCCGCCGCAGACGGTCGCCATCGAAGAGGAGCCATTGGAGGCCATAATGTCGGAAACGACCCTGATCGTATAGGGAAACGAATCCTTCGTGGGCAAAACCGGAAGCAGCGCCCTTCTGGCCAGCGCCCCGTGGCCGATCTCGCGCCGACCCGGACTGCGGAGCGGCTTGGCCTCGCCGACCGAGTAGGGGGGGAAGTTGTAATGGAGCAGGAAGGAACGCGTCTCCTCACCGGCAATATAGTCCATCCGCTGCTCGTCATGGGACGTCCCCAGCGTGACCGTGACTAATGCCTGCGTCTCGCCCCGGGTGAAGATCGCCGAGCCGTGGGCGCGGGGCAGCATGCCGACTTCGCACGTTATCGGACGCACCTCCGTGCTCGAGCGGCCATCGATCCGGCGATTTTCTTTAATAATCATTTCGCGCAGGATGCGCCTTTCCAGCGATTCGACAATCTCCAGTATCTTGCCCTTCAGCCCTGGGTTTTCCGCCGTCAATTCCTGGACGACGTTTCTCCGGACATCGCCGAGTTTGGCGTAGCGCTCCAGCTTTCCCGCGATCGAGTAGCCCTCTTTGAGCCCCGGCAGGGCAATTTCCGTCACCTTTGCTGCGAGTTCCTCATCCACCGGAGGCGCCTTAAAAGCCCGTTTCGGCTTGCCGATTTCGCCGCGCACTTTGTCCTGCAGGTCGATCACCGGACGCATCGCCTCCAGGCCGAAACTGATCGCGTCCACGACGATATCCTCTGCCACCTCTTGCAGCGCCCCTTCGAGCATCACCAGGTTGACATCGTAATCCCTTCCCTCCGTCCCCGGAACGATCTTGCGCCCCACCAAAAAGAGGTTCAGCTCGCTTTTTTCCTGAAGCGCCAGGGGCGGATTCGCCAGCAAAGCGCCGTCCACACGGCAGACGCGCACCCCGGCAATCGGCCCTTTGAACGGGATATCCGAAATCTCCAGAGCCGCCGAGGCCGCAAGCATCGCGGTCACATCGGAATCGTTCTCCTCATCAACGGAAAGAACCGATGCCACAAGCTGGGTTTCATGAAAATAATTTTTGGGAAAGAGCGGCCGGATGGAACGATCGATGATCCGCGAGGTCAGGATCTCCTTTTCGTTGGGACGCCCCTCCCGTTTGAAAAAACCGCCCGGGATCTTGCCCGCGGCATAGGTCCTCTCCTGATAATCAACCGTAAGCGGGAGAAAATCGCCGCCCTCCCTTGCCGTTTTCAGAGAAACGGCGGTTACCAGAACGACTGTCTCTCCATAAGTGGCCAAAACCGCGCCGTCCGCCTGCCCTGCCAGATAATCCGTTTTCAGGGAGATTGTTCTGCCTGCAAATTCCGCATTGAATGTCTTAATCATACTCACCTCTTCAATTAAATGTTTGCGTGCGGGACGTAAACAGCGCAGCAAGTAAAAGGCAAAAGCAAAAAGCCGGCTGCAGGGAATCAATAACCAGCCGTTAAGGCAACTTTCCCCGGCACGCAACTTTTTACTGTTTACTTTTTACTTCCTGCTTCTGCCCGATGTCCCGCACAATTGTCTGATGCTACTTCCTGAGACCAAGACGTCCGATCACCGTCCGGTAGCGTTCGACGTCCTTCTCCTTCATATAGTCGAGCAGTCTGCGTCTTTGGCCTACCAGTTTCAGCAGTCCGCGTCGAGAATGATGATCCTTCTTGTGCGTCTTGAAATGTTCCGTCAGGTACTCTATCCTGGCGCTCAGAAGAGCGACCTGAACCTCCGGAGAGCCGGTATCCTTCTCGTGCAACTGATAATTACCAATAATTTCTTTTCTTTTGCCTACATCTAACACTTCTTTCGTCCTCCCTTAATTAATTGCTGTTATAACGAAAATCAACATCCTCATCAGTCATCAAAGACGCG
The DNA here is from genome assembly GCA_019429105.1 of Syntrophobacterales bacterium. NCBI lineage: Bacteria > Pseudomonadati > Thermodesulfobacteriota > Syntrophobacteria > Syntrophobacterales > Syntrophobacterales bacterium. The sequence continues at coordinate 120,918 of JAHYJE010000003.1, read as the reverse complement.
TAAAATCTTTACTGCCTGGATCTTCAGCCGGTCGGAAAACAGCTCCTCCGACGAACATAACATCCGGGCCACAGCCACGAGGCGGCTTTCGTCGGTTACGAGTTTTACCACATCTCCTTCCGCAAGAAAAGGAATATGATAACGGAGCAGAACCTCGCCTGTCGGTTGATAGCCATTTTTTAATTTTTCCGCCAGCGGCCGGTCAACCTCAATAAGCGGGAATTCCGGCAGCAGTTCCACAAGCGGCGTCAATTTTGTCGCCGCTTGTGCCCATCCCTCCTCTTGCAGAAGGCCGTCCAGGGCTATAGCTGAATCGAGATTGAACATGCCGCTGCGCGTCCGGCGCAACCCCGACATACACCCGCCGCAACCGAGCGCCTCCCCGGCCTCCGCACACAAAGAGCGGATATACGTGCCCTTGGAGCAGGAAACGGTGAAGACAACCTCCGGAAGAGAAAATTCATTGATGCGGACATCGTAAATCTCCACCTCCCGTTCCGGAGGCTCAACGTCTATTCCCCGCCTCGTCCAATCGTAAAGAGCCCGGCCTTTCACCTTAACCGCCGAGTACCGCGGGACAGTCTGCTTTAGCTTCCCGATAAAGTTTTTTAAAACCGTTTCCACCTGCTCCCGGCTGACCAGCGGAACCTCCCGGGAAAGAACGCTTCCCTCCGTATCGAGGGTATCGGTTCTGACCCCAAGCAGCAGAGTCGCCCGGTACTCTTTGCCGTCATTTGCCAGAAACTGCACTAATTTTGTCGCTTCATTCAGGCAAACCGGCAAAACGCCCGTAGCGAGAGGATCCAGCGTCCCCGTATGGCCGACCTTGCTTATGCCTGAAATCCTGCGGACACGCGCGACAACGTCATGAGAGGTCATCCCCGAGGGTTTGTCGATGACCACAACCCCGTTCATGCGTTGAAAGCGCAGCTTAATATTTAAAATATGCAATCCCTGATCGCCTCACTGACGCGCCTGCGAATCTCCGACAGCTCCCCGGAAATGCGGAAGCCGGCGGCGTTGACATGCCCCCCCCCGCCAAAGAACCGGGCAACGCGCTCTACATTTGCTTTCCCCTTGGAGCGGAGGCTGATCTTGAAGCGCCCGTCAACCAGCTCGGAATACAGCAGGGAAATTTCCACGCCGCGGATGGAACGGGGAAAATCGACGAACCCCTCGGCATGATCGGGAAGCGCCCCGGCCTCGGCAAGGGCTTTTTGCGTCACAACAAGCGAACCTACCCGTCCCTCTTCTTCCAAAGTCAGAGTCGGCAAAACCATCGCCAGCAACCGAATCCGCCCCGGATGGTCGGATTCATAGACGTTTTCAGAAATCCATTGGGGATTGGCGCCTTTTTCCACCAGCTCCGCCGCCGCCAGCAGGGCGTCGCGGCGGGTGTTGCCGTAACGAAACCCGCCGGTATCGGTTACAATTGCCGTGTAAAGACAAGTCGCTATCTCACTGGTCAACGGAAATTCCAGGTGCCGGGCCAGGCGAAAGATAAGCTCGCCGGTAGAGCTCGCATCCGCATCAAGCAGGCAAGCATCGCAGAACCCCCCGTTGGCGACATGGTGATCGATGTTCACAAGCCGGGTGATTTTTGCAATCTGCGCCGCTTCCTTGCCAATCCGTTCCAGTTCACCGCAATCGAGAATAACGGCCACCTCAAAATTCTCGACAGGCGGCAAATCCCGGGTAATCAGATCGCTGCCGGGAAGAAAAAGGAAGTTTTCGGGCGTGCTGTCCTGATTGTAAACGACGGCATCCTTTCCCATGCCGCGCAGCATATTATAAAGGCCCAACGTCGAACCAACGGCGTCCCCGTCCGGACGCTCGTGAGCAGCAATCAGAAATGTTTGATGCTGCCGGATCAATTCACCTATCTGTTGAAGCATTCCCCTCCTCGTTGCACAAAAAATCATCTTCCTTTTTATGAATCTCCGCGATCAGCTCTTCAATCCTTTCGCCATAGGCAAAAGAGGGGTCGTAGGAGAAAAACAGTTCCGGAGCGTAACGCAGTTGGAGCCTCCGTCCCAATTCCCGTCTCAAAAATCCGGACGCCTTTTTCAGCCCCTCCTTGACCCCTTCGCTGCATTCGTTCTTCCCAAATTCGACGAAAAAAATCCTCGCCGAACGCAGATCGTCGGAAACTTTGACCCCGGTAATCGTAAGAACGCCGATGCGGGGGTCGCGAACCTGTTTCAGCAGGATATCCGCTATCTCTATTTTGATCAGATCGGCCACGCGATCTGCCCTTTTGAACCCGGTCATTTTGACTCTGCCTTTATAAAACTACAATTTACGCTCGATTTGTTCCTTTACGTAGGTTTCGATGATATCCCTTGCCTTCATATCATTGAACCCCTCAATCCCGATCCCGCATTCAAAACCGGCGGCTACCTCTTTGGCATCGTCCTTGAACCGCCTGAGCGAGGCAATTTTCCCCTCAAAAACCACAACCCCGTCCCGAATCAGGCGCAGGCCGGCCGACCGGACAATCTTGCCGTCCAGAACGAAACTCCCGGCAATGGCACCGATCTTCGGAACGCGGAAAACCTCCCTGATCTCGGCGCGCCCCTGGACAACCTCCTTATAGACTGGCTCCAGCAGACCCTCCATAGCCGCCCTTATATCAGCGATCGCATTATAAATAATGTCATAAAGTTTGATGTCTATTCCTTCATGCTCCGCCAGCTCCGCAACCCGCGCGTCCGGCCGCACATTGAACCCGATGATGATCGCGTCCGACGCCGAGGCAAGCATGACGTCATTTTCGGTAATGGTTCCCGTAGAGCTGTGAATTATTTTAAGTTTTATATCGCTTGTGCTGAGCTTGTTGAGAGCCTCGCACAGGGCCTCGACGGAGCCCTGCACATCCGCTTTGACGATGACATTCAGTTCCTTGGCCCCCTCCTTTATCCGCTGATAGAGCTGTTCCAGCGTTACCTTCGAGGATACGGAAAGATCCCTTTCCCGTTCCTTGCGGATCCAGTACTGGCCTATGCTTCTCGCCTTTTTCTCATCCTCGACGCAGACGAACTCGGTGCCTACCTGCGGCACGCGGGAGAAACCAACGACCTCAACCGGCATCGACGGGCCGGCTTCACTGATTTTTTTGCCCTGATCGTTCACCAGGGCGCGCACCCGGCCAAATTCCGTTTTGGAAACAAAGGCATCCCCCTCATGCAAGGTGCCCTCCTGAATCAGAACAGTCGCCAACGGCCCCCGTCCCCGGTCCAGCTTGGCTTCGATTATGACGCCGCGGGCGGGACGATCCGGATCGGCCTTCAGTTCCATAATATCGGTTTGCAGGATGATCATCTCCAAAAGCCCTTCAATGCCTATCTTTTTCTTTGCAGAAACCTCGCAGAAGATGGTCTCCCCGCCCCATTCCTCGGACAGGAGGTTGTACTCCGTCAGGGTCTGGCGGATCTTGGCCGGGTCCGCCCCCGGCTTGTCGATTTTGTTGATGGCAACGATGATCGGCACTCCGGCAACCTTGGCATGATTGATCGCCTCGACGGTCTGACCCATAATGCCGTCGTCCGCGGCGACAACCAATACCACAATATCCGTCACCTGGGCGCCGCGCGCCCGCATTGCGGTAAACGCCTCATGCCCCGGCGTATCCAGAAAAACAATATCCCGGTTGTTGATATTGACGCGGTACGCGCCGATTGCCTGGGTTATGCCGCCCGCCTCGCCGTCGATCACGTTGGTCTGCCTGATCGCGTCGAGCAGGGAAGTTTTGCCGTGATCAACATGCCCCATAATCGTGACAACTGGCGCCCGCAACCTGAGCTTCTCAGGGGAATCAACTTCCCGCTGCATAATTTCTTCCCGCTCGCCCTGCAACGAAGCTTCCACCTGGTATCCAAAATCCGCAGCTATCAGGGAGGCCGTATCGATATCAACCGACTGGTTGATCGTCAACATCAGCCCGAGACCGATCAGCTTGTTGATAACCTCCGACGCCTTGATCCCCATCCTTTTGGCGAGCTCGCCTACGCTTATCGCCTCGTCAACATGAATCCTTCGCTTGATCGCCTTGGGCGTTGTGATCAGCGTTTTTTTCATCTTGACAGGCGCGGGCTTCTTCTCTTCGCGCCATTTCGGGCGTCGTTCCTGCTGATCAGGGTCTATCGGCTGTCCCTTCTTATCAACCAACTTCTTCAGAAAAGGTTTCTTCCGGGGTGCATCATCGCTCATGAGAACTTCAAAGGGCGCCTTTGCTCCCCCCTTCTTCTTCAGTTTGTCAATCGCTTCCGCAGGCTTGCCTGATTTGCCGAAACGCGCTGGCGAAGGCGCCGCAGCGCCCTCTCCCTTGCGAAATGGCTCCTTGGAAGGCGCCTGCAAAGGTTTGGCAGGGGGGGCGCCAGGTTTTGGCCTTTGCCCAAACGGCTGCTTTCTGGTTTCGGCTGCCGGGTGATGCACCCTCGGGGCTGCATCTTGCGGGCTTTTAGCCCCGGCGCTTACAGATGCTGCCGCCTCCGGCTGCACAGCCGCAACCTTTTCTTCACGCTCGCCCTGCGTTTCCGCAGACGCTGCCGTTGCCGGTTGCGCCACACGGCTTTCTGACTCTGCGACAGGCTTTTGGGCAAGCTCCTCCTTCCGGGGAACATTGGCCGGCACAACAGGCGGCCGACGGATAACACCTCGTAGAGGCTCATGCCTGTAGATCGAGGTCCTTACCGGAGTTTGCTTTACCGGCTCTTGCTTGTTCGGCTCTTGCGCTACCGGCGGCTCTAACTGAACACCCGCCGCAACCGGCGCGGCCGTTTCGGCAGGTTTTTCAATCTCAACAGGGGCGATCTCGGTGCTTGCCTCGGCGCTTTCTTCTTCAGCAGAGACATCTTCAACGGCAGCAGGCACAGCCCTTCTTCTGATTACCGTGGACTTGATCCTTTTTTCCACTATCTCTTTCGGCTCTTTTGACAGCAGTTCTGACTGTATCCTCTCCAGTTCACCGTCCTCGAGTGCACTTGAATGGGATTTGCCGGTAATACCAATCCTTTCCAGTCGCGCGATCAGCTCCTTGTTCTCAAGCCCCAAATCCTTTGCCAGTTCATAAACCCTTTTTTTCGACATACTCAACACTCTCTCCTATCGAACGTCTCCTCAAAAGCCCTTTCGACAATATAAAAATATTACTTTTCCCCAAGCTCTTGATCGATAGCCATTTCCGCCCCTTTTATCCAGGCTTCGGCAGTGGTTTCACCCACGCCAGGCAGGGCAGAAAGCTGTTCCACGTCGGCGGCGGCCAGCATCGCTACGCTCTTCAAGCCGGCGGCAACAAGTTTTTCCGCATTCATTTCCCCTATGCCGGGTATTTCCATTAAAGCCATGTAACCATCTTCCTCAGTCTTTGCGGCTGTCGCCGACTCGCTTTTTACATCAATCTTCCAACTGGTCAATTTTACCGCCAATCTGACATTTTGGCCACTCTTGCCAATTGCCAGCGAAAGCTGATCATCGGCAACAATTACCTCCATCGCCCTGTTTTCTTCATCAACGAACACCCTGTTCACCTTGGCCGGGGCAAGAGCATTGCAAACATATTTGGCCTGATCTTCCGAATAGGGGACTATGTCTATCTTTTCTCCCCGGAGCTCCTGAACCACGCTCTGCACCCGGGCGCCCCTCATCCCCACACAGGCGCCCACCGGATCTATATCCTTGTCTCTGGTCCGGACGGCGATCTTGGAACGTTTCCCGGGCTCCCGGGCCACGTTGACGATTTCTATGAGTCCCTCTGCAATTTCAGGAACTTCCAGTGCAAACAGGGCCTTCAAAAAACCGGGATGGGTGCGCGACAGTATAATCTGCGGACCTCTGGTAATCTTTTTAACCTCGCAGATAAAGCTTCTTATTCTGTCCCCCCTTTTGTAGGCTTCTTTGAAGATCTGCTCATTCACCGGCAATACGCCCTCTGTAGTGCCAAGGTTGACAATTATGTTTCCCCCCTCGACCCTCTGGACAAACCCATTGCTGATATCGCCTTTTTTGTCATGGTATTCTTCATATATATTATCGCGTTCCGCATCTTTTACCCGCTGGATAATTATCTGCCTGGCCGTTTGCACAGCGATGCGGCCGAAGGTGTTCGTCTCAATCTTGCTGCCCAGAACGTCGCCAAACTGCGCTTCCTCATCAAGGTTTGCCACTGCCTCTTCAAGGGAAATCTGCGTCTCGGGATCCATGACCTTTTCCACTACAGTCTTGAACTGAAAGACCTCGATCTCGCCGGCCTCGTCATTATAATGAGCCTCCAATTCCACGTCAGCGCCCAGTTTCTTTCGGGCAGCCATCAGCATGGCGTCTTCCAGCGCCTGGATGATCACCTCCTTGTCTATCCCGCGATCCTTTCCCATCTGTTCGATCAGACGTTTTAGCTCCGCAAACATTCAAAAAACCTCCACTTTTATTCGTTAATAACCATTATAATGACAAGGTTACAATGTATATTCCAGATTGGCCCTGAAAACCTTTTCCCTCGGGATGCGCAAGGTTTGACCATCCACGGACATCACAATGACCTTTCCTGCAACGTCGCTGTCCTCATAACTTACCAACTCGCCCCGCAAGTCGCGCCGTCCTTCCAGTTTATCCAGAAGCCGGACATGAATCCGGGAACCGCAATACCTTGCAAAATCCTTGTCCCTGTGGAGCGGACGATCGAGACCCGGCGAGGAAATCTCCAGTGTATATTGCCCCGGCGGCACATCATGGACATCCAGCAGGTCGCCCAGCTTGTCGCTTACCTGTGCGCAGTCGTCCACGGCGACCCCGCCTGCCTTGTCGATGTAAACGCGCACCAGCCAGCAGGCCTTCATCTTCAGGCATTCCACCAGAACCATCTCCATCCCCTCAGCGGCGATCAGCGGCTCTGCAAGTTGCCCAATTTGTTCTTCATACGTTTGCATGGTCCCAGCAGCCAACCTTCTTGTTGTAAAATCCGGCTTCCCCATCTCTCTAAAAAAAAAGTGGGCACAAGCCCACTCATCAAAACCTGCCGATGATTTTGTCGTCTTCTACCATCTGCCGAGGATCATTGCAAGAAGAAAATTTAAGGCGCGACAATACGTTCCGCAGGACGAGCGCTGCGTCTTTTCCTTCTGCGGCGTTTTGCCGGCGCCGCGGCCTCAGCGCCAGGAGGGTCCAACCGGGTTTCGGCGGGGGCATTTATGAAGTTTTTCCACCATTCACGAGCTTTCCTGCCTTCTTCTTGCGTCCGGGTCGTGAAGATCAGATACGTCATGGCATCCGAGAATTCGGGCCGACCGGCCAGGGAGGCGGGACGCCGCGGCGGTATTCTGTGCAGGGAGGGCTGCAAGGAAAGAATGCGGCGCAGTTGACCGCTGATCCGTCCCGGCACGCTGACGGTAGTTGCCAGCTCCGTTAGAAACGATTCACAGGCGGCATCCAGGGCCTGCAAATAGGGAACGCCCTCACGGTGACGGGCCAGGGCGTCCTCTTCCAGCCCGGGGCCAAAGAGCATTGCCAGAAAAAGCGGGGGAGAGGGGGAGAGTCCCTTTTGCAGGAGCCGATCGAGACTGTCCATGTTTGCTTGCAAGACCGCAGTCAGATCGCCTTTGGCGGCGGACCACCGAATCAGCGCGGGGAAAAGGGCGGCAAGGAGCCCGCTTTTCTCCAAAAGGGTAAAAACCGGACGGGCAGATCCGAGCAGGAAGATCTTCAGCATTTCCTCGTAGAGCCTCGCCGGCGCGGCGCGGACGATGGTGGGAGCAAGTTCGCAGATAACATCCCAAGCCTCCGCATCTATGGCAAAATCGTGGGAGGCGGCAAAACGGACGGCGCGAATCATCCGCACCGGGTCTTCCGTAAACCGGACAAAGGGATCGCCGATGGGACGAATGAGCCGCTGTTCCAAATCGCTCATCCCATTGGTGTAGTCAATAACCGAAAAATCAGCGATGCTGTAGGCCAGGGCGTTGATGGTTAAATCGCGGCGAAGGGCGTCCTCCTCCGGAGTCCCGAAAACATTGTCGCGCAGCACCATTCCGTCTTCGTCTTTCAGATGAAGCGGCGGCCGTTTTTCGCCGTCCGCTTCTTTCACTTCCTCTACCTCGGAAGGCGCGGATGCGCGAAAGGTGGAGACCTCCAGAATTTCATCCTGAAAATGCAGATGCACCAGCCGAAAACGGCGGCCGATAACCCGGGCATTGCGAAAGAGATGTTTGATCTGGCCGGGTGCGGCATTTGTCACTATGTCAAAATCCTTGGGAGTGCGCCCCAGAAGCAGGTCGCGGACGCACCCGCCCACGAGGTAGGCGACAAAACCATTGTCCTGAAGACGATAAAGGGTATGCAGCGCGTTGGGGCTGATCTGCTTGCGGGATATTCCGTGTTCCTCTCGACCAATAATTCGTGGTTGCATGGCGGTCGCTATATACATCGAAAGCCCGGGGTGTCAATACGAATTTTCATCTCCTCCGCTTTGCAGGGTGAATAAAATGAGGCATGTTCGCAACAAACCGGTTTCGGCCATGCCTGCTGCTGAATGTAATTGCCAATATTTTTTTGTTCAACGTGACTAATTTCACTTTTTTACGCATATTATACTTGACAAAAGGCCTCCCAATGGCTGATAGTGTTTCCAAATACTTGCATTGGTGTGTAAAGTGTCAAATTCATTATGAGAAAAGTGCAACTGGCTGTTTTTAGTGGGGAAGGTAACGGCCCGGCAGGCTGGGAGTAAATCCTGCGGGCGGTGTTGTCAGTTACTTGGGAATATCGAAGATATTGTAATATTATTTTTAACCATTAAAAGGAGGAGGAACAATGAAGAAAATGGTTTTGGGCGTTGCCGTGCTTCTGCTGCTGGTATTTGCAGCCACGGGCATGGCCGAGGTGAAGGCGGGCTCGCTTTCGATCACTCCTTACATCGGGGGTTACCGGTTTGAGGGAAATATGGACGTCGAAAACGGACCGGTCTTTGGTCTGCGCGGTGGGTACAACTTTACAAAGAATGCGGGGCTCGAAGGGTACTTCCACTATGTGAAAGCCGAATTCAAGGGCGTAGCCGGCAATCCTGACATGAAGCTGCTCGGCTACGGCATTGACGGCCTCTACCATTTTCTGCCGGGCAACCGCCTGGTGCCCTTTCTGGCCGCAGGCGTCGGAATGACCCATTACGACCCGGAGATAATGAACAGCCGCAACAAGTTAACGATCAATTACGGCGGCGGGCTCAAGTATTTTCTCACTGATAATGTGGCACTCCGGGCTGATTTACGACATGTCCTGCCCATAAATGGCCGTTACAACGATCTGCTCTACACCATCGGCGTCACCTTCGCCTTCGGCGGGGCAAAGGAGACGCCCGCACCCGCGGCAGCAGCAAAACCCGCTCCCGCTCCCGTTGCCCCGGCGGCGCCGGCTGCTGTGGTTATCGGCGATTCCGATAATGACGGCGTTCTGGACAACCAGGACAAATGCCCTGGAACCCCTGCCGGTGTAAAGGTCGATGCGGTTGGCTGTCCCCTTGATGCGGACGGAGACGGCGTTTACGATTATCTGGACAAGTGCCCCGGGACCCCCGCCGGTGTAAAGGTCGATGCGGTCGGCTGTCCCCTTGATGCGGACGGAGACGGCGTTTACGATTATCTGGACAGGTGCCCCGGGACCCCCGCCGGTGTAAAAGTCGATGCGGTCGGCTGTCCGCCTCCGGCGCCCGCAACCCCCAAGGAGAAGGCAATCATCGAGAAGGGCAGGGTAACCCTGAATGTGGAGTTCGACTTCGACAAGGCAGTGGTAAAGAAACAGTACTATAATGAAATTAATGAACTGGCCACTGTCCTGAAAAAATACCCTGAGCTCAAGATCGCAATCGAGGGACATACGGACAGCATTGGCAAGGCCGCCTACAACGAAAAGCTTTCCCAGCGGCGGGCGGAGGCAGTAATGAATTATCTGATCAAACAATCGGAAATCGCTGCGGCGCGTTTGAGCGCCAAGGGGTACGGCGAGGCCCGGCCCATCGCCTCTAACGCCACCAAGGCAGGCCGTCAGAAGAATCGTCGGGTAGAGGCGGCGGCCGAGTACATCATCAAGAAGTAGCCAAAAAAGAATTGGCAACGCTCTCTTTAAACCGGGGCCCTGCGAACGGGCCCCGGTTTATTCGCTTCCCTGCCCCAAAAGACGACCTGCCTCATCATTCCCGTAAACATAACGCCGTTTCAGACATTGGCCGAGGTATGCGCCGATGCGGATAAAGAGTTGCTGCTGAGCCTGAAATCCGCCGACTTTCAGGAGGGGGTCGCGCACTTTCTGGAAAAACGCCCTCCCCGCTTCAGCGGGAAATAGAGACGCTGATCATCTTTTCTGACGCAGCCTGTTTAACAAATGCTCAATCAGATCCAGTGCGTCGGCATATGCTTGGAACATTATCAAGCAAGTTATTTTATATTCGCGCCTGGTGTTGTATAATGTTTGTCAAGCGGCGCTTATCCGTAAGGCCCCGGCTTTGCCTGAGGCGGCAATGCGACAAAAATTGGAGGAGAAAGCATGGATTTTGAATTGTCGGAAGAGCATAAGATGTTGAAGGATATGACGGCCAAGTCTGCTCAGGCGCAAAAATAAGCGCGGGCGCCTTCACCGAGCCCAACGCGGGCACGGACGTTGCCGGTTATGGTACGCGCGCCGTCAAGGATGGCAGCGACTATGTGATCAACGGCAACAAGATGTTTATAACCAATGGGACGGTCTGTGATTTCATGCTGACCGCTTGCATCACGAATCCAGAGGAGAAAAAACACAAAAGATTCAGTATAATCAGAATCCCCGCCGCTACAACGGGAATAACCCGCACCAAGATTCACGGGAAGATGGGGATCCGCACCACCGATACGGCGGAAATCGCCTTCGAAGATGTCCGGGTGCCCCAGTCCAATCTGATTGGAACGAAAGAGGGTCTGGGCTTCTATCAGCTTATGCATTTTTTCGATACGACGCGCATCCAGGTCGCCGGTCAGGCCCTGGGGCTTTCCGAGGCCTGTCTGGCGGAAAGCATCAAATATGTAAAGGAGCGAACAGTCTTCGGAGCGCCGCTGGGCTCCTACCAGCTTACCCGGAAAAAGCTTGCCGAGATGGCAATCCGCATTGAAGCGCTCCGGGGAATGACCTACAAGGCGGCGTGGCTGATGGATCAGGGACGTCCCGATTACACACTGGCTGCAATGGCGAAGTTTCTGGGCGGCGAGACCGCTGTCTTCTGCGCCAATTATGCCGTCGAACTCCACGGGGGCTACGGCTACATTAATGAATATGCTGTCGAAAAGCTGTACCGCGACGCCAAGGTTCTGGAACTCTTTGAAGGAACAAAGGAGGCGGAGATCATGACGATTGGCCGCACCCTCCAGACCGGATACCGTGCCGGGTAAGCTGCTCCTCCAGTGAGTCTTTTATTTTACTGCCGACCTGTCGGGGGAAAACGCGTCTGACGAAAACGGGGTTACGGAATATCCGTAACCCCGTGATTATTCTGGAGCGGGCGATGGGACTCGAACCCACGACGTCCAGCTTGGGAAGCTGACATTCTACCGCTGAATTACGCCCGCTCATTCAATACAGCGCTTGCCGCCAGTGCGGAAAAGCGAGCGCATCATATTAAAAGCCGCTATTTTGTCAAGCTATTTTTTCTGCCGCGTTCCCTCTTCCAATCCCTTGATCAGGCTGGTCAGCGTAAAATTGATTGGCGTCGGAACTCCCAGAGCCGCGCCTTCCCGGACAATCGCCCCGTTGATGAAATCAATTTCGGTGCGCCTCCCTCGTTCGATATCCTGACGCATGGACGAGATATTTTCTTTCGTGTTTCTCATTACCGCCTTGACATGTTCCAGCGGATCGCCGGCAAAGGCGAGCCGGATGCCCAGGCGGCGGGACACCTCCCGCGCCTCGCCGACAGCTTTTTCCATCAGCTCCGTCAACTCCGGGATCTCCAGAATCTGGCCGTTTTTAATCCGCGCCAGGGCGGTAATAGGGTTTATTCCAACATTTACCAGCAGTTTCCCCCAGATAATCCCCGGCAGGTTTTCGGCTATCACAGGATTCAGCCCGGCCTTTTCAAAGATTGCCCGCAGTTGCTCTATCCTCGCTGTTTTCCGACCGGAGGGCTCCCCGAAAGTCGTCGCCCCGGTTCCGGCATGGCGAATATGCCCGGGGGCAATCATCGTCGCCCCAAAGCCGCTCGTCCCCGCCAGTATCCGCTCTTCACCGGCTATCTCGGCCAATTGCTCGACATTGCCCAGACCGTTTTGCACGGTAAAAACGATCGTCTTTTCGCCCAGCAGGGACAGGGCGCCTTTCATTGCCTCACGGGTATGGTACGATTTGACAAAGACGATCACCAGATCGACCTTGCCGATTGCCCGCGGGTCGGTTTCCGCCTGCAACGGCAAGTTCCTGTCCCCGTTGGGAGAGGTAATGGTCAATCCCCGCTCCCGGATCGTCTGAACATGCGCCTCCCAGACATCCAGCAGCGTTACAGACTCCCCCGCCTCCGAAAGCAGCGCGCCGTACAGGCATCCCATCGCCCCGGCGCCCAAAACCGCAATTTTCATCTTGCCCCCCTTTTCAGCAATACCGGACCAGCTGTCTGGCCGGCAGAGGAAAATCCCGCCGGCCGGCTACTTCCCTGCCAGTTTTGCCGCCTCTCCCTCCGCCATCCGGTAAACATGCTCCTCGCCGGGAAAGGCGCCCTTGCGGACATCCTCGCTGTATGCGGCAAAGACCTTGCGATACTCCTCGGCGACATTGCCGTACCGTTTGACAAATTTGGGGGTAAACGCCTGAAAAAGCCCCAGAATGTCCGAACAGACCATGATCTGGCCATCGCAGTCGCCGGCGCCGATCCCGTAAACCGGGACAGGAACATTTCTGCGTATCGCCGCGGTTACCTCGGGAGGCACTCCCTCCACAAGCACCGAGAAGGCCCCCGCTTCACATACCGCGATCGCGTCCTCGACAATCGCCTCTGCCGCCGCCGCTGTACGTCCCTGGGCCTTGAATCCCCCCAATGCGCCCGAACTCTGCGGAGTCAAGCCGATATGTCCCATCAAAAGCATGCCGCCATCAACGATCGCCTTGATAACCGGTGTTACCCGTTTGCCGCCTTCCAGTTTGAGGCAATCCACCCCGGCCTCTTTGTAAAACCGGATCGCGTTGCGGCAGGCGTCATCGATCCCGGCATGGTACGACCCAAAAGGCATGTCGCCGATGACAAGGGTCTCCGGGGCTCCCCTGCGCACCGCTTCGGCATGGCAGATGCATTGGTCCATGGTGACCGGAACAGTGCCGGGATAGCCATAGACAGCCATCCCGAGGCTGTCGCCAACCAGCAGCATGTCCATCCCCGCCTCTTCGGCCAGCTTGGCGGTCATATAATCGTATGCGGTCATCAAGACGGCCTTGCGCCCCTCTTCCTTCATTGTCTGCAAATCAAAGCGTGTCAGTTTTTTCGCCATTGGTGTTCCTCCCCTCAAAATAAATACACTCGTTTTTTCGCCTCAGGCTTTCAGGCGCAAGCGGACGGAGCGTCCGTGCCCGTAAAGCCCCTCAAGATCGGCAAAGCGGGCGGTCGGCTCTCCATAACGCGCCAGCGCCGTTTGCGAAAAGGACAGGACGCTGGTGCGCTTGAAAAAATCATAAACGCCCAGCGGCGAGGCGAAGCGGGCGGTTCCCCCGGTGGGCAGAACATGATTCGGCCCCGCCATGTAATCGCCCAGAGCCTCGGGCGCGCTGGCGCCTAAAAAAACCGCTCCGGCGTTGCGCAGACGGGGCAAATATGCACGCGGATTTTCCACCATCAATTCCAGATGTTCCGGGGCGAAACGGTTGGCCAGGATTATCGCCTCGTCAAGATCCCGGGTAATGATCGCGGCCCCGTAATTTTGCAGCGCCCGGGCGGCGATCTCTTTCCGCTCCATCTGCGTCATTTGCCGGCTGAGCTCCGCGGCCGCCTCGCGGGCGAATGCCGCGTCCGGCGTCATCAGCACCGCGCCTGCCATTTCGTCGTGCTCCGCCTGCGCCAGCATATCCGCGGCCGCATAGGCGGCATTGCCCGTTTTATCGGCAATGACAAGCACCTCGCTGGGGCCGGCAATCATATCGATCCCCACCTGGCCAAAAACCATTTTTTTGGCAGCCGCCACGTACCGGTTGCCCGGGCCGACTATCTTGTCCACACGGGGGACCGATTCGGTCCCGAAGGCCAAGGCCGCAACCGCCTGGGCGCCGCCGATCTTGAAGATGCGGGTGACTCCGGCAAGCTTTGCCGCGGCGGCGATCAAGGGCGGCAGCACCCCGTCCCGGCAGGGGGTAGTCAGGATGATCTCGGTCACTCCCGCAATCCGCGCCGGAATCGCCGTCATCAAAACGGTAGAGGGGTAACAGGCCCGTCCGCCCGGAGCGTAGATCCCTACCCGTTCCAGGGGCCGGACCAATTGTCCCAGTTCCACCCCCTCCTCATCGTTGACAAACCAGCTTTCCTGTCGCTGACGCTCGTGGAACCTGGCAATCCTTGTGGCGGAAAGATTAATAATCTCAATCTCTTCAGGAGTAGCATGCTTCGCCGCGGCCTGCCACTCCGCGGCGGAAACCTCCACCGTCGCGGCGGCAACGGCAAACCCATCCCAGCGGGCGGTATATTCGAAGAGGGCCTCATCCCCGCGGACGCGGACAGCTTCCACAATAGCCCCCACCGCACTCCAAAGCTGGGTGTCAAAAACCTGGCCGCGGCCCGTCAACTGTTTGAAATATTCCTCAAATTCCCCACTGTCAGCTTTAATTATCCTCATAATTTCCAACTCGTTCCTGATTTCCCGAAATTCCCTCCGTCAATCACCCGGGGATGCGTTTAATGTCGGCGCCCAGGGCGGAAAACTTCTTTTCGATCTGCTCGTATCCCCGGTCAATATGATAAACACGCGAAAGTACGGTCTTTCCTTCCGCGGCCAGGCCGGCCAAGATCAGCGACGCCGAGGCGCGCAAATCGGTTGCCATCACCGGCGCCCCGTGCAGTTGCGGAATTCCCCGCACAATCGCGCTGTTGCCTTCGATAACGATGTCCGCGCCCAGCCGGATCATCTCGCTTACATGCATAAACCGGTTTTCGAAAACTGTTTCGGTGATGACGCTCAGACCCTTTGCGATCGTCATCATCGCCATGATCTGCGCCTGCAGATCCGTGGGAAAGCCGGGGTGAGGCATGGTCTTTACGTCCACGCTTTTCACCTGTTTTTTGCCTTGCACCCGAAGGTTGCCATCCTCAATTTTTATCTCCATTCCTGTTGCGAGCAGCTTGGCCGTCAGCGCTTCGAAATCGCGGGGCTCGCAATCGAGAATCCGGATATCTCCGTTGGTCATTCCGGCCGCAATAATAAACGTGCCTGCCTCGATCCGGTCCGGGATGACCCGCGCCTCTGCCGGGTGGAGTGCTTTCACCCCTTCGATCGTTATGACGTCGCTGCCCGCCCCGCGGATTCTTGCCCCCATCCCACTGAGCACCCCGGCTAAATTGACAATCTCCGGCTCGCGCGCCGCATTCTTCAGCACAGTTGTCCCATCGGCCAGTGTCGCCGCCATCATGATGTTTTCCGTGCCCGTAACCGTTGGGGTATCAAAATAGATCGTCGCCCCTTTCAGGCGCGAAGCCTTCGCCTCGATGTACCCATCCTTCAGCTCCACCTCCGCCCCCATTTCCCTGAGCGCCTTTACATGGAGATTTACGGGTCGGGCGCCAATCGCGCAGCCGCCCGGCAGAGAAACCCGCGCCTCGCCCCTTCTCGCCACAAGGGGACCGAGCACCAGAACCGAGGCCCGCATCTTCCGGACAAGATCATAAGATGCCTCACAACTGGTAATTTCTCCGGCGCTTATCATTAAAGTTTCGCCGCCTTCGCTTTTTACCCCCAAGCTCGCCAGCAGGGTGCGGATCGTCTTGATATCCTCCAGATCGGGGATGTTGTGAAAGGTATTCCAGCCATCGACGAGGAGCGCCGAGGCCAGCACCGGCAGGGCGGCATTCTTCGCCCCGCTGATCCGCACCTCGCCCTGCAGCCTCCGCCCGCCGATAATCTCTATTTTATCCATTATTATTCCCCCGCCCCGGCAATTGACTCTTGATATTCTAAAGCCTTATACCCTATCTCTTGCTTGCCGACAAGACACGATCCATCCCCCCGTAGTCGCTGCGGCAAAAGATGTCCGCATAGCTGCCCTCTTCCCTTAACAAGGAACTAACCGCGTCTTGCTGCTCCTCGCCTATTTCCATGAAAATACGACCGCCCCGCTTCAAATGGCGCGGCCCGGCCGCGATAATTTTCCGGTACAGCGCCAATCCGTCCGGGCCGGCAAGCAGCGCCTCGCGTGGCTCAAAATCGCGGATTCCCCCCGGCAGCAACGAGTATTGTTCGGCAGTTATATAGGGAGGGTTGGAACAGATGACGTCAAAATTGCCGGGAATGTCCGGGAAAACATCCGCCTGCTGAAAATCAATCCTCCCGGCCACGCCGTGATAAAGGGCGTTGCCGTAGGCCACGGCCAGCGCTTCTCGAGAAATGTCTGTCGCCACAATCCGGGCTTCCGGAAGTTCGCTGGCCAGCGCGATCGCAATTATGCCGCTTCCCGTTCCGATATCGCATACCCGCAGATTGTTTCCGGGGGGACGGTAAAAACGCAAAACCTCTTCGATCAGGCATTCCGTTTCCGGCCGCGGAATCAGCACGGCGGGATTCACCGTAAAGCGGAGGCCCCAAAACTCCTTCTGCCCGATTATGTAGGAGACCGGCTCGCCCTGCTTCCGTCTTTCCAGGAACCCCGTGAAAGCAGTCCTCTGTTGCTCAGTTAGTGTGCGCTCCGGATATGCCAAAAGCTGGGCGCGGTCGATCTTCAGCAGATGCATCAGTAGCAGATCGGCGTCAAGACGGGGGGAAGCGCTGCCGCAGATCGCGAGCTCGGAAGCAGCGCCGGCAAGGAGCGTTTTAATGTTCATGACTTCCCGCAAACTATGTACAGGTTAAGGAAATTTATTTAAGGGGCCGCCTTGTTCAGGGCATCCGTCCGAAAATGGGCAGTCAGCGCATCGAGCATAAATTGGATATCGCCGCTCAGAAAACCTTCGAGATTGTAGGAGGTCATCCCAATCCGGTGGTCGGTCACCCGGCCTTGGGGGTAATTGTAGGTTCGGATCCGTTCGCTGCGATCCCCGCTTCCCACCTGGCTTTTGCGCGTTTCCGATATTTCGTCGTCATGTTCCCGGACGGCGATATCGAGCAGCCGGGAACGAAGAACGTTCATCGCCTTGTGTTTGTTCTTGAGCTGCGATTTTTCATCCTGGCAGGTGACGATCATCCCCGTCGGCAGGTGGGTGATGCGGACCGCCGAATCCGTGGTGTTAACGCTCTGACCGCCATGACCGCTGGAGTGATAGACGTCTATTCGCAAATCGTTCGGGTCGATGTTCAGCTCGACCTCATCCGCCTCCGGGAGAATGGCCACAGTGACCGCGGAGGTATGGATCCGCCCCTGCGCCTCCGTCACCGGCACTCTCTGAACTCGGTGCACGCCGCCCTCATATTTAAGCCGACTGTAGGCGCCCTGCCCGGCAATCAGGGCAATGATCTCCTTGAAGCCTCCCATGCCGCCGGAGGGCGTGCTGCTGATGATTTCCACCTTCCAGCCGGAGGCTTCCGCGTAACGGGCGTACATCCGGAAGAGATCCTCGACAAAGAGGCCCGCCTCGTCCCCGCCGGTGCCGGCGCGAATCTCCAGAAAGACATTTTTTTCGTCGTTGGGGTCGCGGGGCAGCAAGAGAAAATTCAGCTTTTCTTGCAGGGTTTCCACGGATTCTTTCAACCGAGGGAGCTCTTCCCGGGCAATCTCCTTCAATTCTTCGTCGTTACCCTGCAGGAGCGCCTGATCCTCCTGCAGCAGGGAAACGGCTTTTTCATATTGGCGAAAGGTCTCGACCAGCGGCAGGATATTGGAATGCTCCTTGGCGTATTTCTGGTACAGACCGGCATTCCCCAGGACAGCATGATCGCTGAGCAATTGTTCCAGCTCCCGGAGCCTGGCTTCAATTTCCTTAAGTCTTGAAAACATCGCATCCCACTATTAAAATTAATCGAGTTCATCCGCTGACTGAAGCCAGTCCGTTCCAGACACAAACAGCCGGCGACTGTCACCGGCTGTTTGTGTCTGGAACGTTATTTGGCAAAGGCAGCAGCCCACTGTTAAAACCCTCCGTTCCGGCTAAGGCCGGAAGTGGAGGGAATCCGTTGGGAAGGCGGCGCCTATAACGATAAAGGGTTACGCCTTTTTCTCAAATCCCGCATACTTGCGGTTGAACCTCTCCACCCGTCCCGCCGTATCGACAATCTTCTGCTTTCCGGTCATGAAGGGATGGCACTGGGAACAGACTTCCACCTTGATATCCTGTCTGGTTGACCTGGTCGCGATAACATTTCCGCAAACACAGCTTATCGTTGTTTCCTTATATTCGGGATGAATTCCCTGTTTCATGTCTGTATGTCTCCTTTTAATTAATCTTGGCTTCCGGCTTTTTCCGCCTTCGGCGCTTAGTATAAACCATGCAAAAAATACCCGCTCCCCTGCTCAAGCAACATCACCCTTGCCAAGCGGGCGAATTGGGGATTATAGTCATTTAAAATTGAATTTCAAGCACTTTTTATTCGCCCCTCGGCAAATCCCCATCCTGACTGCGTTGAGGCCCCCGGAACTTGCAAAAAACCGCTTACGAATTCATCGAATCGAGGAATAATTTATTGTTGTCCGTCTTGCGAATCTTGTTGATGATGAATTCCATGGCATCCACCGGATTCATCTCCTGGAGCAGTCTCCGCAATATCCATACCCGGTTGAGATTGGCCTTCGGGATGAGCAGCTCTTCCTTCCTCGTTCCGGAACGGATCAGATCGAATGCGGGGAAAACCCGCCTATCGGCGATGCGGCGGTCAAGGTGCAGTTCCATGTTCCCGGTCCCCTTGAACTCCTCGAAGATGACCTCGTCCATCCGGCTGCCGGTATCAATCAGCGCAGTGGAAATGATCGTCAGACTGCCGCCGTTTTCTATGTTCCGGGCCGCCCCGAAGAAGCGCTTGGGCTTATGCAGGGCGTTGGAATCCACCCCGCCGGAAAGCACCTTCCCGGAGGGGGGGACAACCGTATTGTAGGCACGGGCCAGACGGGTAATGCTGTCTAAAAGGATGACGACATCCTTTTTGTGCTCCACGAGCCGTTTGGCCTTTTCTATAACCATCTCTGCAACCTGTACATGGCGGGTAGCCGGCTCGTCGAAGGTGGAGGAGATCACTTCCCCCGCCACGCTGCGCTGCATGTCCGTTACCTCTTCGGGCCGTTCATCGATCAAAAGCACCATCAGCACAACCTCCTTGTGGTTGGCGGTGATGCTGTGGGCGATGTCCTGCAGAAGAACCGTCTTCCCGGCGCGCGGCGGAGAAACGATCAAACCGCGCTGCCCCTTGCCGATCGGGGTGAAGAGATCCATGATGCGCGTGGAGAAATTCTCCGGATCGTGTTCAAGATTCAACTTTTCTTCCGGGTACAGCGGCGTCAGATTGTCGAACAGAATTTTGTCGCGCGCCGCTTCCGGACTCTCGAAATTGACATCATCGACCTTCAGCAGCGCGAAGTACTTTTCCCCCTCTTTGGGGGGCCTTACCTCGCCGGAAACAGTATCACCCGTTCGCAGACTGAATCGTCTGATCTGCGAGGGCGAAACGTAGATGTCGTCCGGGCTGGGCAGGTAGTTGTAATCTACGGCCCGTAAAAAACCGAATCCGTCCGGCAGTATCTCCAGGACGCCTGAGCCCGAAATAACGCCGTTCTTTTCGGCCTGCGTTTGCAGGATAGCGAAGATCAGATCCTGCCTTCTCATGCCGCTGGCGCCGGGAACATCCAGCTCCTTGGCCATTTTTGTCAATTCACTGATAGGTTGTCTTTTAATATCTTCGATGTGCATTTTTTTTGCCTGTATAGTTGATTATTAACGAGATGCCGGATGGCACCCACCCCGTGCGGAAAAGCGAAGCTTAATGTTTATAGAGCGCTTTCGATCTCTTTTCGGTTCTTTCCATCAAAATAACTTAGATTTTATAGAAAACGATTTATATAAGAAGTGCACCGAAATATTACGAATCCCTGTTTGATAGTTTGATAAATGGATTTTATTTTAAGGGAGGAGCAACGCTTGCCTCTCTGATTTTGCAATAGGCTATACCCAAACATTACCAACTGTCAAGCATTTTTTATTGCAGCGCTCAATTAATCATAATGAGGGTGAGCTGCCGGCCTTCGTCTTTTCCCCGGGCGGCGCGATGAGAAAAAAACAACTCCCGCCGGCAGGCTGTGCACATTGCGGATGTCATGATGTTATTTGCAGGAATTCCGGCTTCCCTGAGCTGAACGCGATTGGCAAGCGAGATATCGAACATCCAGCGCTCCTTTCCCCTGCGCTTGCGAAAAAACCGCTCCGTTTTTGTCCTGCCGGCAAAAGCCTCATAGACCGGAGCATCGACCTCATAGCAGCAGGAGGCGATTGCCGGCCCGACAAGGACAATTATATCCTCCCTTTGCGAGGCAAAGCGCCGCAGAAAGATGTCGATCATTTTCGCCGCGATTCCAAGCGCCGTTCCCCTCCATCCGGCATGAGCCGCCCCCGCTACCCGGAGACGGCGGTCAAAAAAGAGCAGCGGAACGCAATCGGCTGTTTTTATACCCAGGGCAATCCCCGGGCGGGCGGTAACCAGTCCGTCGCCTTCCGGCATGGGCAGCGGCAGAGGTTCATCCTTGCCTATCTCGATTATCCTGTCGCCATGCACCTGCCTGCACATGACCAGTCCGTTTGGGGGAATAGCAAACTCCCTTTTGACAAGTTCAAGATTTTCCTTGACGTTTTCTTCCGTGTCTCCAACCAGCTCGCCGACATTGAGGCTTTCAAATCCTCCCCGGCTGACGCCTGTCCGGCGCGTGCAGAAGGCGTGGGTTGCAAATGCAAGCCCTTGAATTCCCTGTGCCTCCAGATACCCGATTCGCCCTCTGTTCGCCAACCTAAACATTTTTTCCCCTTGCCTGCCTGATGGTCCCGCTGATGCCGCATTTCACCAGGTCAATATCTGTAGTTGCGAAATCAGTGTAGGCCAGCAGCTCCTGAGTCCGTTTTTTCATTGATTCTGTTTTCACAACTGCCCTTATGCTGTTTCTTATAAATCTTTTCATACCCAAAAGGGAAGGGTAATATTATGGCAGCATTACAATCTCTGTGTGAAATATTTGGTGTCCACTATTGACGACTTACCTCAAAATCTATAAAGTATGAGTATCAAGCTTCGCTTTCCGGCGGCGACCGGAAGGATGATGAAACATTTTCGCCTTTTGAGATAACGTAACCATCGAGCGGACCCAATGGCGCGGGGGACGCCTCAGGAAGGAGGTGGTAATTAATTTAGAGAGAATTCAAGCCAAGGACAAGGATATCATTGTCCATTGCGACACAGGCCACGAGCAGAACAAGGCCCTTTCGGTTCTCCGGATGCTCGGCTACAAGGCTTTTGACATGAAGTGGGGCATGATGTCCTGGAAGACGCTCCCTCCGACAGGGGTGACTTTAAAAGCAATAGAGGGTTCCATACTGAACAACTATCCACTGGAAAAGTAACAGAAGGAATTAAAGCAGAACTTGCTTCCGGAGCGAAGCGCAGAGAACCTCCATATCCTCCGGCAGCGGCGAAAGAAATTCCATCCTTTCTCCGGTAACCGGATGGGAAAACGAGAGGCGCCAGGCATGAAGCGCCTGACGTGAAAAATTTTTCATTATGAACCGGGCGGTTGCATCCTTGACAGAGTTGCACCGCCCGGTTTTTCCATACACAGGGTCCCCGACAACCGGGTAGCCGATATCCGCCAGGTGTACCCGAATCTGATGGGTACGCCCGGTTGCGATATCGACATCGAGAAGCGCCGACTCCCTGTAACGCTCGCGAACCCGCCAGAGGGTAAGGGCGGCGCGACCGTGTTTGCTTTTGGTGGACATTTTCTTGCGGTCAGAAGGATGCCTGCCGACAGCAGCCTCGATTATTCCCGCTTCAGCAGAGGGCAGACCGTAAACAACAGCCTGATAGGTCTTTTTTACCTCGTGGCGCTTGAACTGACCGGCGAGGCCCAGGTGGGCATCATCCGATTTGGCCGCCACCATCAATCCGGAGGTGTCTTTGTCGAGACGGTGGACAATCCCCGGGCGGAGCACACCGCCTATTCCGGAAAGATCACGGCAATGAAAAAGCAGGGCATTGACAAGGGTTCCTCCCCAATGGCCGGCCGCCGGATGGACAACCATGCCGGCAGGCTTGTCAATCACAATGAGAGACGCGTCCTCGTACACTACAACCAGTGGAATATCTTCAGGCAGGGCTGCGGCATAGGGGCTTGCCTCGGGAAACTCTATCCGGACCTCGGCCCCGGCCTTCATCTTCTGACCGGCACGGCAGGGGCGGCCAGATACAAGAACCCTTCCTTCGGCAATAAGCTTCGCAATTCTGGTTCGAGTTATCCCAAGCCCTTTTCCGGCAAGCAGCAGATCGAGGCGAACTCCTTCCTCTTCCGGGGACACCGGAAAGCGGGCCTGTCTTTGTCTTTCTCCGGAAAGCGAGGCTGTATTTTCATCGGGTGCGTCCATAAATTATCCGTTTCCCCGGATGCCCTTCGTCCCGCCGCAAAAAGTCCCTCCGTCACCGGTTGCCATTTTTGCTTTGCCTCAAAACCCCCTGCAGCCCAGCACAAATATCTTTGAAATCCACATCCCGCAGAGTTCTTGGATCGAGCAGCACCTGGTCGTCGGCAACGCGGACAATCACCGGCGGGTCGCTCTTACGAAGCCCCCGTTCTATCTCGGCCGCCGAACAACAATCTGCCCTGATGCCTACAAGCGCCGTTTCCATGCCCATGACCGGCAGCGATCCTCCCCCGGCCATCGAAAAACCGCCCACCAGCCGGATTTCTACCCCCGCAGGGCAATGCCGCCGGAGCAGGGACCGCAGTTTTTTCGCCCGCTTCTCGACAGCAGCCACGGATTCAGTCAGCGCATGCAGAACCGGAATATCCGCAATGGCCTCGTCGGGGCGAAGATATTTGACCAGCGTCCCTTCCAGGGCGGCGAGGGTCAGCTTG
This sequence comes from Syntrophobacterales bacterium, assembly GCA_019429105.1. Taxonomy (NCBI): domain Bacteria; kingdom Pseudomonadati; phylum Thermodesulfobacteriota; class Syntrophobacteria; order Syntrophobacterales; species Syntrophobacterales bacterium. Next base: position 97,695 of record JAHYJE010000003.1, on the reverse strand, counting down.
TCAATCCGCAACGCCCGGTTAAGGGGATTTCTCGCAATTTTTTCCAGAAATTTTTTCTTTCCGAGAATGATTCCCGCCTGTGGGCCGCCCAGGAGTTTGTCGCCGCTGAAGGAAACAACATCAACCCCGGCGGCAAGACTGTCCCGCACCGTCTGCTCCCGCTCCCGGCCGTAACGGTTCAGCTCGATGAGACAGCCGCTTCCCAGGTCCTCGACAACGGGAACACCGTGTTTTTTCCCCAGCTCCACAAGCTGGCGACGATCCGTCTCTTCGGTAAATCCGACAATCTTGAAGTTGCTGGTATGTACCTTCAACAGAATGCCCGTATCCGGGCAGACAGCCCGTTCGTAATCGGCAAGCCTGGTGCGGTTAGTTGTTCCCACTTCCACGAGGCGGGCGCCGCTTTTCTCCATGACATCGGGAATGCGGAATGCGCCGCCGATTTCGACCAGCTCGCCCCGGGAAACAATCGCCTCCCGGTTCAGGGCAAGGCTGTTCAAAACAAGCAACACTGCGGCGGCATTGTTGTTGACGACCAGGGCATCCTCCGCCCCGCAGAGCGCGCACAAAAGCCCCTTGACATTGTCATAGCGAATGCCCCGCTCACCCTTTTCCAGGTTGTATTCAAGGTTGGAGTAGCCGGAGGCGACCTCGAGTACCCGCTCCATCGCCTCCCGGCAGAGGGGCGCCCGGCCAAGATTCGTGTGCAGAATAACCCCCGTCGCGTTGATCACCCGGCGCAACCGAAAGCGACGATACCCGGCAATCGCCTTCAGCGCCTGGTCAGCCGCCTGCTCCGGGGTCGGCAGCGGGCGCAGCTCGTCCCCTCCCTGGATAATTCGTCCCCGCAGTCCCTCAACGACCGTCCGGCAGACATCCCTGAGCATCTCCCGCGAAACCCCCACTGCCGCTTCCTGCTTTTCGATCCTCAAGAGCAAATCGTCTATTTTCGGAAGATCGCGCAGCAACTCCTGTTTCCGTTCATCCATTTTCATCCCTCGCAATCCTGCCACTGGCAGCGACCGTCACATTTTAACCTGTTCCCGGCAATAGTCCCTGAAGTTATTGACGGAGATAAAGAATTCCCGCATCAGGACAACCCAGAAGTACCTTCCCCGCTTAGTCAGGAGAAATTCCGGGTTTTTCCAGGAAAAGGCGCCGGCCAGGTAAAAGGCTGCTATATCCGGCCAGAGCAGACGAAACGCAGTGCCGTACTTCTTTTTCAGCTCCGTGATATTCAGCCTGGTTCCAAAGAGCTTCATCAGAAAATCATACCTGATCCTCTCTTTTTGCGAAAAAACGCGGGAGACCAGCAGCGGCGACGCCCCTTTTTCCATCCTTCCGATATAGTCCCTGATATCGAAGGTGTTGGCGTAGGAAACACCGCCCAGATAGCCGATGGCGCCGCTGCCAAGCCCGGCGTACTCGTCGTAATCAACGATATACTCGTCAATCATCGCCTTTCCCCGCGAGAAACACCATGCCGAAGAAAAGCGATATGTCGGCGCAAGCCGTCCGGCAATCTGATGGTAAAACCGCCGTTCCTGGCCGTAATCGACCACACCTAGACTGCCTTCAACCTTCCTGCGCGTTGAAGCCGATACCATCAAGGGGTACCAGGTCGTTTGATCCACCCCGAGCTCAAGGAGAATGTCCAGGTCCCGATCCAGCATCCGGGCGGTTTGCGTCGGAAAATTGAAGATCATGTCGGCGTTGAGCGTCTCAAATATTCCCAGCGTGTTGCGAATCCGCTCCTGCACCTCGGCGCTCGTTCCGTAATCATGCCGCTCCATCCTTTTGAGGAGACCATCGTCAAAGCTCTGAATGCCGACGGAAAGCCGGTTCACACCGGCCAAGCGCAAGGAGCTCAGACGTTCCCTGGTCAGGTGGTTGGGATTGGTTTCCACCGAGATCTCGCGAATCCCGAATGTCTGTCTGGCAAAATCAATGGTCCTGGTCAGCTCGTCGATCAGGACTGTCGGCGTGCCTCCTCCCACGTACAGGGAACCGAATTGGTAGCCCATATCGCGATAACTGACTATTTCCTTGCGCAGCGCCTGGAAATAGTCGCGGCAAAGCGTCTCCTGAAAGACAACCCGATGAAAGGAACAGTAGGGACAAAGCCGCTCGCAAAACGGAATATGCATGTAGAGCATCCGGGGCTGTTGATCCGCCGGTGGCGGAATATGGGGCGTCTCGCCTCCCTCAAAGCGCAGCGACCGGGAAAATTCCCGCCGGGCCTGCGCTGCAATAATGGAATCTATCAATTTCCAGCTCCCTTATATTTTTTTACGGCAGGCGCCTGCCCGCCTTTCCCTTTTGCCGCATGAACAACCGTAAGCGGCGATAAAGCATCCGGAAACTAACAGAGCTTTGCGGATTCTGCAAGAAGCTAATTTGAAATTTTCTTGAAATGCCGTAGGCGTGGTGCTATAGACATCCCTTAAAATCAAGCGCCCGGCCTCTGCAAACCCCGATAGTTGCCTGCGGACCTGGGCAAAAAAGGACACGTCAATGACCGTGCAGAGAGTCCTTACCCTCTGGGACGAAGGACAGATAATCGAGGACGACACCCGTATCTTGAGGGCGCCTTCGCTGGAGGCTCCGCTGCCCTTTAACGCGGAAGTCATCGAGGCAATCCGCGCGCTCTGGGAAACCTTTCTTGACCGGGATGATTCCGTAGGGCTGGCCGCTCCGCAGATCGGAATAAACCTCCGGATAATCGCCGTCCGGACCAGAAACTTCGACGTCAAGGAACGCGAGCAGCGCCGGCTGGATTCCGAAATCCTTGTCAACCCGAGGATCACCCAGACCAGGGGGGAGCTGGCAGCGCTGGAAGAAGGCTGCCTTTCCTGTCCGGGGGTCAATATCGAAGTCAGCCGTTTCCCGGAAATAAAAGTCCGCGCTTTTGACGACGCAAAGGGCAAAAAACTCAACCGGCGCTACCTCGACTTCGCGGCTCGCGTCGTCCAGCATGAAATAGACCACCTCGACGGCAAACTCATCGTCGATTACGAAGGCCCCGTTTACGCCTCCAAAAAATACCACAATTTTCTGCAGACCTACTTCGATAACCGCTGAAGGCGATGTTTTCATATGAATATTTAACGTCGCCTTCTATAACGATTTCCCCCTGGGAACAAAAACGGAAATAACCCATGAAAACTTTTTTTGCCGGATACCTCGAAAAATCTGTTGATATATTGATCATGCTCGCTATCGTGGGCATCTCCATGGCCGTTGGCTATTTTCTCCGCCGACAGGTGCTCGGCAGGCTTTCCCGATGGGCGAAAAAGAACGATTCTCCGACGGGCGACATCATCTTTTCCGCCATCAAATCCCCGTTTATCGTGCTGAGCGTGATGATGGGAACCTACCTCGCGCTCGAATTTTCGGACCTGTCAAAAAAGCTGGTCGATAAGGCGGAGCAGGGGCTCTCGATCCTCGCGATCGTCGCCGTCGCCCTGGCCGCGGCGAATATCCTCAGCGGCTACATCCGGATGCGCGCCGCCAAAATCGACTCGCGCCTGCCGGTGACAAGTCTCACCGAAAACATCATCCGGATCACCTTTTACAGCGTCGCGGCGCTGATCATCCTGAATCAGCTTGGCATTTCGATTGCCCCGATCCTTACCACCCTCGGCGTCGGCGGCCTGGCAGTTGCGCTCGCCCTTCAGAACACCCTCTCCAATTTTTTCGCGGGATTCAACATTATTGTCGCCAAACAGATCAAGGTAGGAGACTTTATAAAGCTCGACTCTGCCGATAGCGGTTACATTGAAGACATCGGGTGGAGATCGACAACAATAAGGACCTTGCCGGGAAATTACGTCCTTATCCCGAACGCGAAGTTGGCGGAAATGATCGTGACCAATTACAATCTGCCGGAAAATGATCTGGCAGTCATTGTGCAATTGGGGGTGCATTACACAAGCAATCTGGAGCAGGTGGAAAAAGTCGTCCGGGAGGTGGCAACGGCCGTGATGCAGGATGCGCCAGGCGGGGTTCCCGCTTTTGAACCGTTTATCAGGTACCACACGTTTGACGCCTCAAGCATAAATTTTTCGGTTATCATGAGGGCGCAGACCTTTGTTGACCAATACGCGATCACACATGAATTCATTAAAAGAATACACCGCCGTTTCGCCCAGGAAAAAATAGTGATCCCTTTTCCGATCGTCGCGTTGAACACCGGACAAGAGGGCGGTGCTGCCAGTTCATAAACGGGGAGGAGCAATCCCTGCCCAAAAGGGCTTGACAAAAAACAGGGGAAGCAGATATATCCAGACAGCGCTCGGGGATGTTGGCAAAACGCCCCGTTTGTCATTGCGGGCCCCCAAACTCCCGCATATAAACCGTGCCCGCGGCTTCCCTTATTTGAGGCCGGCGACAGTAGAGCGCAATAAATTTTATCCTTAGAGGCAATTGCAAAACTCTCACATTCTGTCATTCCCGCAATGATTTTAAGCGGGAAAACGAAGTTTAATGTTCATAATCTGGTTCTAACTGCTTGAAAAACCGTATTCCCGATAGAAGCATTGTGTACATTAAGCTCCGCTTTCGGGAATGACAAATAGTTTTGCAATTGGCTCCTTAAATATATTAGTGAGGTGAAGACATGACTCAGGAGCAAGATGCCCGTTCAGCGGCCGTGGAGCTCGGAATCGGCCGGAAGCTGCAAAACCTTCGTGAAAGGAATCGCCTTACCCTCGACGATCTTGCCGCCAAAACCGGCCTCGCGCGGGAACTGCTTGCCGATATCGAAAAGGGTGAATTCGTTCCGCCGGTAGCAACGCTTTTGAACGTCGCCCGCTCCCTCGGCGTGGAAATGGCCCATTTTTTCAAGGACGACGAACCGGAGCTGAAAATCTCGCTTACCCGCCAGGCGGACCGAATCCCCATCCGGCAGCGGCCCCACCACCGGGAAGGCGAGGTGGATTACATCTACGAAGCGCTCGAAACCCGCAAGCAGGACAAGCACATGGAACCGCTCCTCGTGTCTTTTCAGCCGCTCTCCACCTCGGAAATGGTTTTTACCAGCCACGACGGGGAGGAGTTCACATATCTGCTGGAGGGACGGCTGGAATTCAGAACCAATGACCGGGTTGAAATACTGGAATTGGGCGACACCCTGTACTTTGAGTCGGCGCAGAACCACGCCTTCCGGTCGCTTGACGGCAAGCAGGCACGGGCTCTGGTAGTCGTCTGGAACCGCAGTTAGATTCAGGGAGGATAATTCATGCTTGAACTCCGCTTTCATGGACGGGGCGGCCAGGGAACGGTCGTCGGCACCATTGTCATGGCGAAGGCCTTTTTCCGGGCCGGCTACGAGGTGCAGAGTTTCCCCGTTTTCGGCGTCGAGCGGCGGGGCGCCCCTGTCGAATCGTACGTCCGCCTTGACAAAACAAAAATATATCTCCGGACGAACATCACCACGCCGGATCATGTCGTCGTGCAGGACACAACCCTGCTGCAGAATATCGACGTCGCCCGGGGGCTGAAACCCGGCGGCTGGATACTGATCAACGACGTCAAAAACGCCAAGGATGAAAAGCGCTTCGCGAACTTTCGCTGCGCCTTTATCGATGCGAACCGCATTGCGCTGGACCATAAACTCGGCACGCGCACCCATCCGATCGTCAATACGGCGATGCTCGGCGCCCTGGCCCGCGTGCTGGAAATGCCGCCTTTGGAGGCGGTACTCGAGGCGATTCGCGAGGATATCCCGATCCGCACGGACTCCAACATCAGCGCCGCCGAAGAAGCTTACAGGACGGTATGCCTATGAATAGCGAAATGAAAAACAAACTCCTGCTTCCCCTCTCCTGCACTACGAGCGAGGGAAACAAAACCGGTTCCTGGCGGTTTTTGCGCCCGTCCTTCGCCGACAAAACAGCTCCCTGCTCCGCTGCTTGTCCCGCGGGCGAAGATATTCCGCAAATCGAGCTTTTGGCCGCGCTGGGCGATTTCAAGGAAGCCTGGGACACGATCCTGCGGGAAAACCCTTTCCCCGCCACCTGCGGCCGGGTCTGTTTCCATCCGTGCGAGGGTATCTGCAACCGGGGCAATTACGATGAGGCCATAGCCGTGCACACGCTGGAGCGGTTTCTTGCCGATACAGCCGCCCGGTACGACTTTCACCCGCCTGCGCCCGGCGCTGCTTTGCGCAATGAACGGATCGCGATAGTCGGAGGAGGACCGGCCGGGCTGGCCGCGGCCTGGTTTCTGACCAAACTGGGTTTTAAGTGCGACGTCTTCGAGACGGCAACCGCGGTGGGAGGATTGCTCCGCTGGGGAATCCCCGCGTACCGTCTCCCCCAGGACTCACTGCTTCAGGATGTCGAGCGCATAAAAGCCGCCGGGGTTGAAATATTCACCAACCGCCGGGTTGACGAAAAGTTTCTGACCGATCCCGACAGCCGTTATCAAGCCGTTATTATTGCCTGCGGTCATGCCCGGGGGCAACAGATCGGCATCCCCGGCGAAAACGCCGCCGCTGTTGTCGAGGGGCTGGATTTTCTTAGAGACCTGCGGGCCGGGATCCCGGTTTCCTGCGACGGGACAACCGCCGTCATCGGCGGGGGCAATACCGCCGTCGATGTTGCCAGAAGCGTGGTGCGACTGGGGGGAAAAGCCGTCATCTACTATCGGAGGCGCAAGCAGGATATGCCCGCTTTCGCCGAAGAGCTCCGCATGGCGCTTGAAGAGGGGGTGACGATCCAGGAACTTGTCGCACCGGCAGAGGTTAAACAAGAAGGAAATCAGCTTGTTCTTGCGCTGCAACGGATGGTTGTTTCCGGTGAGGAAGCGGGAAGGGCTCGCGTTGTTCCCGACGGCAACAGCCCGGAATTCGTGAAGGCGCAGCGCGTTATCCGGGCAATCGGGGCGGGGCCGCAGAAGGCATGGATGGAGCCACCGGCAGCAGGCCCGGATACATTAGCGTTCAGTCACTCCCGCATCGTCCTCGGCCAAGGACAGCGACCGGTTCTTTACATCGGCGATCTGGCCAATGAAACAAAAAGCGTAACCCACGCCATCGCCTCCGGCAAGCAGGCAGCCATTGCCCTGGACATATTTTTCCGCGAAGGCGCAGCGGCAATCGCCTCTGCTCTTGCGGACTGCACCGTCGGCGACGGCAGCGCCCAATCCCTGGAAATCCATCTCGGCGGGGAGCGTAAACTCAGGAGCAGTCACGTTGTCGGCTATTCGGAGATCAACACCGAATACTTCTCCTTCGCGCCCCGGATCAAACAGCCGCGTCTGCTGATCGAGGAACGCCGCCGCTCGTTTTCGGAAATTGACCTGAAAATCTCCGCCGGACTGGCGATGAAGGAGGCGGCGCGCTGCTTCAACTGCGGCTTCTGCAACAACTGCGACAACTGCCGCCTCTTCTGCCCGGACGTCGCCGTCATCAGGAAAGAGGACACCCGGCGGATTAATTACGACTATTGCAAGGGGTGCGGGATTTGCGTTGTGGAGTGCCCGCGCAATGCGATGTCCCTGGATAAGGAGGAAAGCGCATGAGAAGGGTCATCGAGGGCAGTCAGGCGGTCGCGGAAGCGGTCAGGTTGGCGCACGTGCAGGTGGTGTCCGCCTATCCGATAACGCCGCAGACCCATATCGTCGAAACCATCTCGGATTACTGTGAAAAAGGGCTCATGGAGGCACGCTTCATGCGGATGGAGGGGGAGCAGTCCTGCCTCGCCGCCCTGATCGGGGCGCAGCTCATGGGGGTGCGCACCTTCACGGCGACCTCCTCCCAGGGACTCGCGTACATGCATGAGCTGCTGCACTGGACTTCCGGCGCGCGCCTGCCAATCGTCATGGCGGAGGTAAACCGGGCGCTGGCCCCGGGCTGGAATATCTGGGCCGACCAGACGGACAGCCTCTCCCAGCGGGACACCGGCTGGATACAGATCTACTGCGAAGACGGTCAGGAGGTGCTCGATTCGACTCTGATCGCCTACCGGCTAGCCGAGGCGGTCAACCTGCCGGTCATGGTGGTTCTGGACGCGTTTTATCTGTCGCATACCTACGAGCCGGTTGACATCCCGGATGAGGCGGACGCTTACCGTTTTCTGCCGCCCTACGCGCCCCGCTTCCGGATGTCCACCGCTGATCCGCGCAGCTTCGCCGGGCTTGTTCCCCCGGTTGATTACATGGAACTGCGCCACGACATAGCGCTCGCAATGGAAGACGTCCTGCCGCAGGCGGAGCAGATCGAAGCGGAATTTGCCGCGATTTTCGGCAGGCGGTACAGGGCGATCGAGGCGGTCAACTGCGAAGACGCGGAAATCGTGTTTGTCACCTCCGCAACGATCACCAGCACCACCAGGCTTGTCCTGAAAAAGCTGCGGGAGCAGGGGGAGAAGGTCGGGCTCCTCAAGATTCGTCTGTTTCGCCCCTTCCCGACTGACCTGCTTCGGGAAGCGCTGAAAAATGTGAAGAAGGCAGCCGTCATTGACCGCAACTTCTCGTTCGGCGCCAGCGGCATTTTCGCCCAGGAACTGAAGGCCGCACTCTGCAACTTCTCTTCCAAACCGCTGGTTTTCGGGTATATCGCCGGCATCGGCGGCAGGGATGTTACCCCGGACATAATTGAGGATATCTATCGAAAAACAAAGGCGACCGCCACTCCCGAGGAAAACGGGGTATGGATCGGTCTGAAGGAGAAGGGCAATGGATGCTGAATTAGTAGAACGCGAGTTAATGCTCTCCGGCCACGTCGGCTGCCCCGGATGCGGCGCCGCCATTGCGATGCGCTTCTTCCTGAAGGCCATGGGGGAAAAGACCGTGATTGTACTGCCCGCCTGCTGCTGGTCGATTATCGCCGGTCCGTATCCGCAGTCAACGCTGAAGACCCCCATCATCCACTGCGCCTTCGAGACCGCCGCCTCCACGGCAAGCGGCGTCCGGGCAGCGCTCGACATGCTGGGCGACACGGAAACGCAGGTCGTTGCCTGGGCCGGCGACGGCGGGACATTCGACATCGGGTTTCAGGCCCTCTCCGGGGCGGTGGAGCGCAACGAGGATTTCCTCTATGTCTGTTACGACAACGAGGCCTACATGAATACCGGCATTCAAAGAAGTTCTTCGACGCCATACGGGGCCTGGACCACCACCACCCCCGGCCAGGACTGGAAAAAGATGCGCAAAAAAAACATCGTCGAGGCCCTCGTCGCCCACCGGATACCCTATGTCGCGACGGCGAGCATCGCCTTTCCCGACGACCTGATCCGCAAGGCGCAAAAGGCAAGGGAGATAAAAGGCTCACGCTTTCTGCACATCTACGCGAGCTGCCCAACGGGCTGGCGCATTCCCTCCGAGATGTCGGTCAAGATAGCCCGCATGGCCGTCCAGACCAACATCTTCCCCCTCTACGAGGTGGAGGACGGCAAGAACTACACGATCAACTACAAGCCGCGGGAATACCTCGTCCGCGAATACTTCCGCCTCCAGGGACGCTTTCGGCATCTGACCGACCATGATCTCGATCAAATCCAGGCCATGGTTGACGAAGACTGGCAGCGGCTCCTCGCCAAGGCTTAAAGACGAATCTGTTTCAGTACATGCGTGTAATTTTCCCATCCCCGGCGCGCGCCAGGTTTAACCCTGGGGTGGGGCTGTATAAAAAGCATTAGGCAAAAATCTACCGAATCGACACGATCGCCTGGACCGACGAAGAGCGGGAAAGCTTCCATGTTACCCTCGTCGAGTTGAGAGATAAAATCGACAGTTCTCTCACGCCGAGCTCTGCGCTGGCATGACAGTTTTTCCCTCTTTTTCAGAGGGCAAAACTTTTCGAGCGTCGCGTATTCGCTAATGATATCGAAATATTTCGAATGCCGGCGCGCCGGCATTGATTTTAAAACCCGGTGCCGCCGCTTGTGTTTTTGCTGTTTTTTTTGATAGGAAGGTATTTATGAAACTTGAGTGGGATCGGAAAAAGGCTGTCGCAAACATCAGAAAACACGACGTCACATTTCAGGAAGCGGCAACGGTCTTTGGAGACCATCTGGCTGTTACGTTTTAAGACCCGGATCATTTTGTGAGTGAAAACCGGCAAGTTACCTTCGGCTTGTCACTCCAAACCGCTTCCTCATTGTTTCCCGTACGGAACGTGAGGCCAAACACGAATAATGAATGCACCTCTGAGGCACCGTAACGAAAGTAAAATTTATGAATAAGGTTAATGAATCCGATGAGCTTCGTTCAGAGTATAAGAGGGAAGATTTGGGTCAGGGAATCCGCAGTAAGTATTTTGAGTCTTACCAAAAAGGAACAAATCTGATACTTCTCAACCCCTATGTGGCAAAAGTATTCCCTACAGAAGCCGCGGTTAATGAGGCACTGATGTCCTTTATTAACGTTGCACAGAAATCAACTGGCCTAAACACACACTCCCCCGGACGCTCGAAAAAGCTGCGCGCCGGTTAGCTTCTCGTTAGGGAATTGGGATTAGAAAACGCTTGGACCAGTGGCAAGTCGAAAGGATTGGAATACAGATTGGAACGGTTCCGCAGAAATAAAATAGATCGGGTTAAAAGATAATATAAGAAGAATACATCAATAATGGCTTAACGATATCCAAAAATCAATGACATCGCGATCGGTAAACGGAATAATGGAGAGGATATAACGATGAATGTACTGTCAATGATAAGCTTGCTCTGTTCAGTATTATTTCTATTGATCCTGCCCTTGCCGGGCCACGCCCTCACGCCTGACCAGGTTTTCGACAAGGTCAAGGATTCAGTCGTTGTGGTAAAAACGCTGGACTCTGAAGGCGAGGTGAAAAGTCAGGGGAGCGGGGTAATGCTCCCTTCCGGGAAAATTGCCACCAACTGCCACGTTGTGGAGGGGGGTGCCTCGTACCAGGTAGGTCGGGGCAAACAACTTGTCCGCGCCACTCTATATGCAGAAGATAAAGACAAGGACATCTGCCTACTTGATGCCAAAGGAATAAAGGGAAAACTGGCTGAACTCGGCAAGGCAGCGAATCTCAAGGTGGGCGTACCTGTTTACGCCGTGGGAGCGCCGAAGGGTCTGGAGCTCTCCCTATCTGACGGCATCGTCTCACAGCTTCGGGGTGGTCCCCCGCCTTTCATCCAGACCACGGCGGCAATCTCGCCCGGTTCGAGTGGAGGGGGGCTGTTCGATCGGGAAGGTAGGCTTGTCGGCTTGACTACTCTTTACGTAGAAGGCGGCCAGAACCTGAACTTTGCCATGCCCGTGGAGTGGATAGGCGAGATCAAGCCGGGTCGCAAAACAGTTTCTGAGGGGCGCAGTCAGACAGAATGGCTAAAACGTGCCATCGCTCTTGAAAAGCTGATGGACTGGCAGGAGCTGCTTGATTGGTGCCTGAAATGGACAAAAATCGAGCCAAAAAATGCCGGTGCCTGGTACGTCCTCGGGCTCGCTTACTACCACATCAAGCGTCATCGCGACGCCGTTAACGCCTACCGTCAGGCTGTCCTCATCGATCCGGAGAATGCCGATGCCTGGAACAACCTTGGGGCCACTTATGGCATTCTTGGGCGCTACAACGATGCCATTGACGCTTCCCGTCAGGCTGTCCGCATTGATCCGGAGAATGCCGGTGCCTGGAACGTCCTCGGGATCGCTTATAAAATCCTTGAGCGCTACAACGATGCCCTTGAAGCTTTCCGTCAAGCCATCCACATTGACCCGGATGATGCCGTTAAGTGGAATGACATTGGGAATGCTTACGGCCTCCTCAAGCGTTACAACGATGCCCTTGACGCTTTCCGTCAATCCATCCGCATTGACCCGGAGGATGCCGGTGCTTGGGCCGGCCTCGGGTGGGCTTACGCCCACCTTGAGCGTTACAACGATGCCATTGACGCCTATCGTCAATCCATCCGCATTGATCCGGAGAATGCCGATGCCTGGGGCGGCCTCGGGGGCGCTTACTTTTTCTCCGGCAACCGGTCGGCCGCCCTGGATGCTGTCCAGAAACTGCGACGTCTCGATCCTGAAAAGGCCGATATCCTATTCAACGTAATTGTGCCGCGCTAGCATAATCTAAAATGACAAGTGATGGAATCAAGTATTCTGAGAAATCAGGTTACAGGAGCTACTTGTAGATCATGATTAATAATCCAGAATGGGCATCAAAGGAGGAGTGGGATACCTACGCATGGTTCGGTTTTGCGATTCAGGAGGTACAGTCTATAGAACGAATGCTTCTCGAAATGGCGGTCGCACTCGACATACGGGAAGGTACCTCTTGTTCACATGAAGACCGCTTACTCTCATTGTATGATAAGCTCGGACGTTTAACTTTTGGGCAGCTCCGTTGTCGTGTTCTAAAATATTCGCATTTTCCTGAAGATCTTGCTACTGACCTTAAAAAAGCGGTAAACGTACGAAATGATCTTGCTCATGCATTCTTCTGGCCCAAGGACTTGGGAAACAACGAGCGTACCGAGCAGGAGGCACAAGCCGAACTGATGGCTTCGGCAAGCCTTTTCTCAAATATTTCTCCTCGTCTTGAAATTATCATGTGGAGTTTGTTCGATAATTTAGGAGTCGATCGGAGTGCAGCCGAGGATCAGGCGGCAATATTGTTAGGTAAAAAGTGATGGAATAGACGCTTGCTACTCACTAAAAATGTTTGTCATTGACCAGCAGAAAGGCAAAAATTAATGAGCCAAGAAAATGAACAAATATCATCAAATTTTCAACCTGTAAGTCATCTTGTTATTTTGTCACTCGTTACATTCGGATTCTATAATATTTATTGGTTTTACAGAACATGGGAAAGTATAAAAAGTTATACGAATGCAGATTTCCGTCCGGGCTGGCGTACTTTTGGTTTATTCATCCCATTCTATAATTTATTTAGAATCGATGGAATGTTCAGGCATGATATAGAATTGCTACGGACAACGGTGGATGGTGCAAAGCTTATAAAAAAACCTTTTCTCTATGGTTTATCGTTCGTTTTATTTACGGGTTTTTTAAAATTACCCGCCCCATTTGAGCTTCTATATTTTCTTTCTGTATGGCCGTTGGCGGGTGCTCAAAGCCATTTAAATTCTTATTGGGAAAAAGGTCAGTCTGAACTTCCGAAAAGAACGAAATTATACTGGGGTGAAATTGCTTTGATAATAATAGGCGGGGGTTTCTTCCTTATGGCGCTAATTGGTTCCTTCATCCCGGAATGAACAACATCGAGGCAAGAAGTCGGATAGATCACTGACTGCTAAAACAGAAAAACCCTTTACTGCGCGAATTGAGGTGCGATGAAGTCAAGATTACTCCGGTTCCTGTTCACTCATACATCTTTTGAAAATGGATATCTCCATCTGGCTGCATCTGGCGAAGTATGGTTCAGAACACCTTTTCTTGAACTGGAGGTTTTTCTTTCCCGCCAAATTTTCGGACTTGATATCGTTCATCTGAAGGCGTCCGGGAAGCAAGCTGTTTACTTTCTGGGACCGACTTCACATCTGCAAGCGGATTTGCGTGCATATTCGGCAAATGTGGTTAAGCAGACAAAATTATCTGTGCTTTCGCTGATTCCCGATGCGTATCCGACTCATGCGGTCTTGGATGGGGCTTGGAACAAATGCAATGAACAGTTGGAAAAGGAAATCAAGATATGTCGTTCTCGGCCACTGAAAGATTTTATTGGTGCCGACCCGGAGTTTATTGCCTTGCGTGATCTTTTGGATGCCCTGGAGATACGAGGACATAGTCGCACCAGGTATGTGGACGCCTTCGTGGAGAAGGAACTAACGGAGTACTCCAGTTTCTTCGATCGGATTGAAAAAACTCCGCTCACTTTGGAACAGCGTCTTGCGTGCGTGATATGTGATGATCGACAGCTTCTTGTAGCGGCAGCGGGCAGCGGTAAAAGCTCGGTGATTGTGGCCAAGGTTGGCTATCTTCTCGCGAAAGGATGGGTACGGCCTGAACAGGTTCTAATGCTGGCTTTCAATAAGAAAGCCAAAGAGGAACTTTACGAGCGTTGTCAACAGCGTTTTGGCGAATTTGAAGGACATGACCGGATTCGGTCACAGACCTTCCACGGATTCGGACTGGATTTGATCGGAAAATTACGTGGGCGTAAACCACGTATTTCGGATGTTGCCACAGATGATGTCCTGCGCAGACGACTAATTCATTCGTTTCTCATGAATGCCGTTTCAGCAGAGACACGGCACTGGTTGGCCTGGCGCCTCCTTCAGATATTGCAGCAAGGGATCGTGGAAACCTTAACCCAAGCGATGGAGGAAGAAAAGCGCGAACCGTTGCGGACTTTAAAGGGAGACTTGGTCAAGTCCCGGGAAGAGTTAAGAATCGCCAATTTTCTCTTTGCCACGGGAATTCCTTATGAGTACGAACGCTCCTATGAATATGATGTGGCAGACTCCGATCACGGCCAGTACAAATGCGATTTCTACTATCCAACCATAGGCGTCTATCACGAGCATTTTGCCTTGGATTCCCGCGGTGCTGCGCCAAAAGATTTTCCTGAATATCTGGAGAAAACTGAATGGAGACGGGGCATTCATCGTAAAAAGAAAACGAAGTTTTTCGAAACCCGGAGCGCGGATTTCCAGGATCACACCATTTATGACAAGATTCTGTACTGGCTGAAGGAGAACGGCTTTAAATTCGAAAAGAATTCCCGAGAAGTTGCTTTGGGTGATATCCGGAACGATGATCCGGTGGTGATCCTGCTCGATGGATACATCAGGAACCGCAAGATGAGTCAGCTTTCTGACGAGGAGATTCACCAACGCGCCAGCATAGGAAGTTCGTGGCTTCTGGATGTGCTTCCCTTGTCCGAGGAACTGTACCGCAGATACGAGGAGTATCTTGGCGCCAGGGAAGAGGTGGATTTCGAGGATATGGTGATAGATGCTGGAAATATGATTGAACAGCAGAAATATGACACGGGATACCGCTTCCTGCTGGTTGACGAATTTCAGGACATGTCATCTTCGCGAGTGGCTCTTTTGCAGTCAGTTTTGAAGCATAGTCCTGCTTCCAAGCTCTTCGGGGTCGGAGACGACTGGCAGTCCATCAATGGTTTTGCCGGTTCCGATGTTCGTATAATGTCTATCTTTCATGATGTTTTTGGTGAAGGAACTACCCAGTTTCTCACCCAGACGTTTCGGTCAAACCAGGGGATTGCCAACATTGCGTCACGGTTTGTGATGAAAAACCCCGAGCAGCTAAGAAAAACGGTTAGCGCACAGGATGTACGAGTGGAAAAAGTGTTAGAAATCCACTACCTCGATCATGAACGCGACTTCGCTTTCGTATTGAGACACTTAAAGGCGACTACTGCAACTACTGAGAATATCTACGTTCTCGCAAGATACCATTCCTATCTTGGTGAAAAAAACAGCTCTGAGCACGAAAATGCCTTCTCCAGCCTCGTGCAGTCATTTATTGGAGAGCGGGATAATCATCACAATGTGGCAAAGCTAACCATTCACGGGTCGAAGGGCTTGGAAGCCGACACGGTCATTCTGCTGGGACTGGTTTCCGAGGAAGTAAATCGGCGCTGTTTTCCCAGCCGCATGACCGAAGATGAGCTTATACAGTTACCGCTGCCACAGAGGGAAGACTTTCCCGACGCCGAAGAGAGGCGTCTGCTGTACGTTGCTCTGACCCGTGCCCGGAACCATGTTGTAATTCCTATCCCTATGAAGGGTTATTCGCCGTTTGTCAGTGAATTGTTCGAGTGCCGGGAAGAAGTTCAGGCATACCACCAAGGGAAACCAATGGAATCCTGCAATGTATGCACAAAGGGTTTCCTCATGCAGACGTCCGGCATTGTCAAATGTACAAATGAGGAGTGTGCCGTAAATACGATTTCCAAAGGAGTCAAGTGCCCAGACTGCGGAGAGGGTCAACTTGTTCCCAAATCAGGACGATACGGGCTATTTGTTTCTTGCAACAGATACCCGGCATGCTCCTACATCGACAAAATGCGCAGT
The DNA here is from genome assembly GCA_019429105.1 of Syntrophobacterales bacterium. NCBI lineage: Bacteria > Pseudomonadati > Thermodesulfobacteriota > Syntrophobacteria > Syntrophobacterales > Syntrophobacterales bacterium. The sequence goes on along the minus strand of JAHYJE010000003.1, from coordinate 81,715 downwards.
CAGAAATTGAAGAATCTACAATAAAGGCTGTTATGACGAAGGAATTGCGTCGATATTTAGTGCCAAAGCGGGAAAGGATTTTTGATTTTATGAAAATGAACGACAAACAAAAATTTGAAACCCACCTCAAAAAATTTTGGAGACCGGGAGATGAAATAATCTGCACGAGAATATTTCGTCGTTCGGCCAATGTCTGTTATTTGTGCGGTCATTCGCCGATTGAATGGCATCACGTTCTCCTGAACTCTATTTCTAACCAAACCATAGATGTTGAATTCTCCTGCGTAATCAATATGAAAAAGATATTGGAAGAATGGGGCTCCGATCAAAAAATCCTTTTTTTCAAAAAGTACACTGAAGAGGCGGAGCATCTTAACCTGAATTATGAGGGAACTGCCGAAATTTTGGAGTTTAATTCCAATACAGATGTCATAATTCAGCTTCTTTCTAAACCCCATGAGCTTTCCTATAAGCAGGTCAAATCGATTATGGATCATACTATCAAATTTAAGACCGGCGTAGAAAGGGAGCTGTTTTATCTGGCTTTTGACATCTATGCAGAAAGAAAATACTATATCTATGATTCTCTGGATGAACACGAAAGAACAAGCAATGTTGAAAAGAGTATCGAAAACTATTTTCAACAAGAATGGGAAGATTTCCTGGCGTCCGAGGGTGAATATTACCAGCAGACATATGAATCTATGTCCCCTTGGTCTTCAGATGAAGAATGACATGAAGTTATGGATTAATGACAGAATGATCGTTTTTTGCTTGGCATGGACATAGGTATAAAACCATGACTTTTGGAAAAGTAAAAGATAATAATCGGTTGTCACCGGTGAAAAATATTGACGCAAATGAATTTGCCGTTTTTTCTGATATGCATCTTGAATTATGGTCTAAAATAGAGGGCGCAAATATACATCATTCTACATATGGTGCCGGGCAAATAATTCGTGTTGAACAACGAACTGACTATATTCCGTTGATTGATGTACGATTTGAAAAAGACAACAAAGAAAAAACCTTCAACTCTGAAAGTTTTAAATCTGGCATAATAGAAACCATACAAATTTCTGAAATTCAAGACAAAATTTTGCAAAACTGGAAAAACCACCATATCTTGGATAATCGACAAAATGATATAGATGTACCGAAAAATTTGGCTAATTTAAATGAAGAACAGCGAAATGCTTTACTGTGGGAGGTGCGACAACGGCTTCAATCTGATTTTCTTGGTGTCGATTCTTTTTTTCAAAAATCGTGTGCCGGGTTCATCACTGAGCAGGAGTTCGAAGCGGAAAAGCTTTCCTTTGTGAAGTCGTGGGTAACCGCTAACACTCCGAGTGCCAAGGATAGCGTGAAACAAATTCCTGACGACGAGCAGTTAGCGGCCATCGCTTCAGTGCATGGACATATCCAGGTTATAGCCCGCGCCGGAAGCGGAAAGACTGCAACACTTGTTAATCGTACTCTATTTTTGCTCAAACATTGCGGTGTGCCTCCAAGCGAGATGCTCATCCTTGCCTTCAATAGGAAGGCTGTGTTGGAGGTGCGCAGAAGACTGGTAGCCTTTCTCAGTGTGGGCGCCAATGCGGCAATCGAAGCTGACATTGATCGCCGGATTCGGGAGAGTGGCAAGCGCAAGCGATTCGATAGAGGTAAATTTGAGGTCAGCGCCGTTGACGCCATTGCCAAGAGATTTAATATCACACTTCCTCATGTAATGACTTTCCACGCTCTGGCTTACGCAATCGTTCATCCAGAGGAGAGTCCTCTATACGACGATGACGCGGGAGAAGACCAGGGATTAAGTCGGGCAGTACAGCAGTTGCTTGACGATCACCTGCAGATTCCCACGTTCAGAGACCAAATCCGTGAACTGATGCTCGCCCATTTCCGAGAAGACTGGGATCGTATCGTCGAAGGCCGGTATGATCAAAGCAAGGAAGAGTTCCTTCGCTTTCGCCGATCCCTGACACGAGAAAGTATTGGTGGCGAGTACGTGAAGTCATATGGTGAAAAAGTCGTCGCTGATTTCCTTTTCGAACATAACATTTCGTACAAATACGAGCGTAACTTCTTTTGGAGCGGTAAAAACTACCGACCGGACTTCACTATCTTCAAGACATCAAATAGCGGCGTGATCATAGAATATTTCGGACTCAAAGGAGATGTGGATTATGACGAGATGTCTGAAACCAAGCGAAAGTATTGGGATGGCAATAAAGATTGGACCTTGATTGAGTTTTACCCGAACGAGCTTGCAAAAAATGGAGTTACTTCATTTCTTGATTTACTGAAATCACGTATTGAAAAACAGGGAATTCAATGTGTTCGATTGTCTGAGGACGAGATTTGGCATCGCATCAGGGACCGGGCGATTGATCGATTTACGACTGCATCAAGGGGCTTCATTGGAAGATGCCGTAAACAGTCATTGTCGTCATCAGAACTTCGAAAACGTATAGAGGTTTATTTGCCAATTTCCCCTGTCGAGGTAATGTTTCTCAACCTCGCATGCCAGTTGTATGGCGCCTACCTTGATCGGTTAACTGCTACTGGGGAGGATGATTTCGACGGCTTGATGCAACGCGCTACCGAAGCGATCCGCTCCGGTCAGACCGTTTTCCAACGGAAATTGGAGAGCGGAGATATTGCTGCGCTGCGTTATATTTGTATCGATGAATTTCAGGATTTTTCGGATCTCTTCTACCGGCTTCTCGGTGCCCTCAGGGAGAAAAATCAGAAAGTTGAGTTATTCTGCGTCGGTGACGATTGGCAGGCAATCAATGGGTTTGCGGGCTCGGATCTTCGATTTTTCGAAAACTTCGAAGAACACATTGGAAAATCTCGCCAACTTTATATTTCTACAAACTACAGGTCTCCGAGCGCGATTGTCGCCGTCGGCAATGCGCTGATGAATGGGTTGGGAAAGCCTGCGGTAGCTTACAGGAAATCTGTCGGCAAGGTTCTTGTTTCGGATATCAACGAATTTAAGCCATCACCTATCGAGAAGGAGCGCCATCCGGGCGACATCCTGACGCCGGTGGTGTCTCGGCTCGCAAACAAAGCTTTGGTAGATGGCAAAGACGTCGTAATGCTGTGCCGGCGAAACGGGTTGCCCTGGTTCGTAAATTACCAAGATCAAGCTGGTAACGATGGGCGCGGACTTGATCGATATCTTGGTCTGGTTAGGTCCTTTTTCTCACAAGGCCTGAAAGAGCGGATCAGCATCTCAACCACGCACAAATACAAAGGCTTGGAAAAACCGGTGGTAATTGTCCTTGATGCTGTTGCACGCAGTTACCCCCTGATTCACCCCAACTGGGTCTTTTCTAGAATTTTTGGAGACAGTCCAGATAAGATCGCCAAGGAAGAAAGACGTCTCCTTTACGTTGCCCTGACACGCGCCGTGGATACTTTGATAATCATTACAGATGGCCGGAGCAAGTCCCCATTTCTTGAAGAGCTGGAGTGCATACAACCCCTATGTAAGATTAATTGGGCTGACTATCCGCCCCTTAGGGGCATCAAGATTCGCCTTGTCGTGAAGGTTGGCAATCAAGATAGCCGGGGCGGCTCCCCCACTTTTGCAATCAAAGCTCAGCTACAGGCATCCGGATATCAGTGGAGGCCCACAGGATGGCCTGGATGGACTAAGAGCTTCCCTGTGGAAGGGTTCAATCTTGAGAACCTCAAGTCGGAGGTTTGGGCGGCATCAGCCGATGGGATCGAAGTCCGTATTTTTGAAGATACCGATAAACTGGCCGCTAAGTACCTGGTTGTAAAAGGGCAATGGCAGTGTGAAGCCGATCACCTGGCAACGCTTCATGACACGGCTCAGTCTATGGAGGCATCACAAAACGGGTGAGTATCAGCCGGGTTGCTACGATCTTGAGACGATGACGACGAGGATGAAGGTGGCGAATTGGAGTCAGTGTAATATTTATTATTAGGAATGGTTTTTTGATAATGTTACTCTGATCCCAATTCACCATCGCCGGCATCGGCGGAAGAGATGACACTCCGGGCACGTCGGCTGCCCCGGATGCGGCGCCGCCATTGCGATGCGCTTTTTCCTGAAGGCCATGGGGGAAAAGACCGTGATTGTGCTGCCCGCCTGCTGCTGGTCGATTATCGCCGGGCCGTATCCGCAGTCAACGCTGAAGACACCCATCATCCACTGCGCCTTCGAGACCGCCGCCTCCACGGCGAGCGGCGTCCGGGCCGCCCTCGACATGCTGGGCGATACGGAAACTCAGGTCGTTGCCTGGGCCGGCGACGGCGGGACATTCGACATCGGTTTTCAGGCCCTCTCCGGGGCGGTGGAGCGGAACGAGGATTTCCTCTATGTCTGCTACGACAACGAGGCCTACATGAATACCGGCATCCAGCGGAGCTCGTCCACGCCGTACGGAGCCTGGACCACGACCACCCCCGGCCATGACTGGAAAAAGATGCGCAAAAAGAACATCGTCGAGGCCCTCGTCGCCCACCGGATACCCTATGTCGCGACGGCGAGCATCGCCTTTCCCGACGACCTGATCCGCAAGGCGCAAAAGGCAAGGGAGATAAAAGGCTCACGCTTTCTGCACATCTACGCGAGCTGCCCAACGGGCTGGCGCATTCCCTCCGAGATGTCGGTCAAGATAGCCCGCATGGCCGTCCAGACCAACATCTTCCCCCTCTACGAGGTGGAAAACGGCAAAAGCTACACGATTAACTACAAGCCGCGGGAATACCTTGTCCGCGAGTACTTCCGCCTCCAGGGACGCTTTCGGCATCTGACCGACCATGATCTCGATCAAATCCAGGCCATGGTTGACGAAGACTGGCAGCGGCTCCTCGCCAAGGCATAAAAAAGGGGAAAGATTTATTGATTGGGAAAATAAGCGGTGGGCCGTGCTTCCTCTTCCCGACGAAGGGAACGTGCCACATGGATGGGAGAGTTGCCCCTACCGAACGTGCCATGCGGTGCGGTTGTTCGATCCGCTGGCAAGCAGGGATAATGACAGAGGCGGAAACGTATCATGCCTGCCGCAATGGCTTTTCGCAGGCCTCTGGAAGGAGGAAGGATTGGCAGATTTTTTGTGGAGTTTTGAAGCGCTCGCCCGCTTGTGCGGGCATCAAGACCCGGGGGTGAGAAGCTGGGCGGCTGACCGGGCGCGCTATCTTTACCCGCAGGAGGCGGGGCCGCTCATGGTCGGGCTTCTGAACGACCGGGAAGAATCGGTGGCGGTCCAAGCCGCCGACTATTTCTGCGCCTATCCCGACAGTGGCATCGCCGATACCCTGCTTGCCGCCTTCAGAAAAAGCTCGGGTCTTTCGGCAGAGCGCCTCGCCCATGCCCTGGTTTTGCTGAAAGACAACAGACTTCTCGACGCCGTAAAGGAAAAGCATGTCCGGATACCCGAGGCCGAGGCTGCCCTCGCCGACTTCGCCGGGGGGTTGATGAAAGTTGCCCTCCTCGGAACAAAAGAGGCCCATCTGTACGTGGAAGACACACTTGGGCATCTCGACTCGCTTGGCCGCTCCCGGGAGGCGGCAGCTCTGTTTTTCCACGCGAACCTCGCGGCGGGCACAGACATTAGCAAACTGCTTCTTTCCGCCTATCGCAGCGGCGTGAGCGGCTATGTCGCGGCGCTCCTATCCGGAATCACGTACCGCGCCGGGGGATGGTGCGCGATTGAGGACCTTGCCGGCAAGAGGGCCTCCGAAGAACTCGCCGCGGAAGTTGATGATGCTTTCGAGCTCCTGATCAAAGGCGAGTACGCGAACGTCGCAAAATCCCTCAAAGCGCTCTTGAAAAGGCGGAGGTTCAACAAAATTTTGCAAGAGACGGGCCTAACCGCCCTGGCGATTGAGCAGAAAAAAAGGCGGGAACACGGCGAGGATGCCTATCTCCGCTGGCAGGCGCAAAGGGACGTCCCGTTCTTTCATTGCGCCGTCCTGAGCGCCTTTAAGGAAACAGCCGCGGAAATTCCCCCCGCGCAGCGGGAAATCGTTGCCTGTATTGCCATTATCGTTCTTTCCCTGCTTACAGAGTCCCGCTCCCTGCTCGCCCTGAATCCTGCAATGCTCGACCCGGATGCTGCGCTCAGGATATTTTTTGAGGACAGGCCCGCGGCGCCCCAGGACGATGCGCTTCTGGATCTCCTTGCCCAAAGTGCGGACGCGAAGAGCCTGGCCGGCGAGGCCATCCGCCGGCTGGGGCAGTTCCCTTTCGCCGAGGCAAACGGGCGAATCATCCGGTTCGCGGGCAGGTTCATCGATGCAGAGCTGGCCCGGGAGCTGCTGACAGTGAGCTTCGAAGACAACGAGTTCGCTGATGACGTCGCCAAGGCAGTCAGCAGTCTGGGCGACCTTTCCATTCCCCTGCTGTGCCCCCTTTTCGAGCAGAACAATCAGGTCGGAATCCCTCTGGCGCTGCGCGTCCTGGAGGAGACTCCAACGGAGAAGGCGGCTGATCTCGTTTTGACCCACTGGTCACTTCTGTGGGGCGAGTACAGGGAATGGCTTCTGAACACCGTGACCGGAATAGGCGATAAAAGGTTTATCCCGGTTCTGAAGACCGAGCTGAAAGCGGGCGAGCAAGCCGAAAACGAGACCTTTCGCTTCCTGTGCCTTGTCAACGGCATAACAAATCCCGAACTCAATAGCATCGAGCGGGAAAGCGAGCGCCGCGAAAAAAGAAAAAAGCGCTTGCGCCGCGCGCTGGAAGAGGGGGACATGGCAGCCCTCCTGAGGGAACCTATAGAGATCCCGCTCAAGTGCCGCTCTTGTCATAATGTCTATCATTACACGGTTGACAAGGTCTTCGCGGTCGTCGGCACAGCAGACATGGTGATTGATGACTGCATCGTCTGCAAGCAATGCGGAGCGCTCGACCACTATGAAATCCCCGAAGAGGGAAGGATCGCGGTGACAGCCCGGTTGGCGGCGCTCCATCTTCTCCCGGAAGCCGCCAAAGCAGACCTGGATGAAATGACAGTCGCCACCCGCAGGTCGGTATCGGCCCTCGGGAAGGATATGCCCATCCAGGATTTGATAGACAAATATGAGAAGAAGCTGAAAAAGGATTCGGAGAACCCCGAACTCCTCATCGGTTTTGCCAACGCCCTCCGGCAGGGCAAGCGGCGGGAGGATGCCGTGCCCATTTACGAGCGGGCGCTCAAGAACGACCCCCTGAGCGTAGAAGGTCACGTCACCCTCGGCGAATACGCCTTCGACAAGGGCGATCTCGAGGCGGCCTTTACCCATTACAGCAAGGCCGCAGAGGTCATGGACCGGGGGAACTACTACCGGCTCAACGGCGATCGCGATCAATTCAAGGAAGGCCTTCTCGATAAGCTTATGTTTGTGGCGGAAAAGCTCGGGCGGGAACTCCCCTCTCCTCATGAGCAAGGCGTCATGGGGGAGGCGACGGCGCCCCCGCGACGGGCGGTCGGCCGAAATCACCCTTGCCCCTGCGGAAGCGGAAAGAAATACAAGAAGTGCTGCCTCCTCAAGGAATCCGGGCAGGAATCGGCGCCAACTGAACCGGCGCCCCGCAAAGCGCCCGTTCCTGATCCGGTTTTCCGGCGCCTCCGGGAAAATCTTTCCCGCTACATCAAAAGGGAGATATCCCGTAACGATTTTCTGAGGGGCACGGGCATATTCTGGAATATCGAGCCTCGGGAGCCCCTCGCACTGCCCGAGAGGGCCTCCCGAGATGAAGGCCAGTTCCACGATTGGTTCATCCACGACTACCGCAGGGAAAACGGAAAAACAATAATGGAGAGCTTCTGCGACCAACGGGGGAACACACTGGCCGCAGAAGAGAAACGCCTCGCCGAATCACTTATGAAAAGTTACGAGTCCATCTACGAGGTGCAGGCTGTCCGGGAAGGGGAAGGGCTGACGATCCGGGATATCTTTACCGGCGAGGTGATGGGTGTGCAGGAAATCTCCGCGTCCTACGAGGCCGTCCAATGGGATCTCCTTCAGGCGAGGGTTTACAAAATGGACGGCGTGTGCAGGTTTGCTGGAAATGGGCAGAAGCTCCCACGGATGAGGGGAGAAGCCCTGAAGGCATACATAGACAAGGCTCGCCGGAGCTTCGAGGCCGAAACGGGGCGAGGGGGCTGGCCCGTCTTTTTGAAGGAGAACGCCTTCCTGATCGGGCGTTTCTTTGATGAGGTCGTTGAAAAACCGCCCGTGCTGCTCACCGAGGAAAGACACCGAATCATCACTGCGAAGGCCCACTTTACAGTGTCCGATTTCGGGCACGCCCGGAAACTCCTTTCCGGAGAGTACGATTTCACCGATGAGGAAGAGACCCCTTCCGGGGGCGTGAGCTACTCGTGGCTGAAAAGAGGCCCCTCCAGGGAGTGGAAAATAGGCACCGAGGAAGCTGAAAAGGGAATCGTTGCCACCTCCAGCATCGTCCATCCCTCCGGGCAGTTGACATTCACGGTCCTCGGCACGGTCAACCTCCATCCTGACAGGCTGACCCTCGAATGCATGTCCCGGGAACGACTGGAAAGGGGAAAAAAGAGGCTTCTCGATCTGCTGCGGGGTTCCGTCCGTCATCGCGTCGACGAATTCGAGGACATCGACGTAGCCATGGAACGGCAAGAAGAAAAAGAGGAAGCGGCAAAGCCCTTAAAACATGATGAGCGGTACAGAACCATGCTGACCTCGGTGATGCAGAAGTACCTGTCCGCCTGGCCCGATACGGCGATTCCGGCCCTCGGAGGCAAGACCCCCCGGGAGGCCGCGGCATCGCCAGCGGGCAGAGAGAAAGTCCTCGGCCTCATAAAGGATCTGGAATATGGGGAAGCCCAAAAGAAAAAGAACGGCGAACCCTTCATGAACCTCGGCCCCTTGCGGAAAGAGCTGGGATTCGGGAGGGATGAAGGCTGACGCAACTGGGAATAACAATCCCGACCTTATGCAATTGACTTGAAGGTCTTGATCTGCGTGTTGCTATTCATGATCAAAGAACAACTGCCAGTCCTCCGGAATTAAACCTTGGCGCGACGCAGCCGCAGGCTGTTGCTGACGACAAACACGCTGCTGAACGCCATCGCCCCGGCCGCAACCATCGGGTTCAGGAAGCCCAGCGCCGCGGCGGGAATCAGCATTACATTGTAGAAAAACGCCCAGAACAGATTCTGCTTGATCGTCCGCAGAGTCATACGGGAAAGATTAATGGCGCGCACCACAGCGCGCAGATCGCCGCTCATCAGTGTCACAGGGGCGGCCGCCATTGCCACGTCCGTGCCGGTGCCGATCGCCATGCCTACATCCGCCTGCGCCAAAGCGGGGGCATCGTTGATGCCGTCGCCGACCATCGCCACCACGCTGCCTGCCTGCTGCAACTTTTTCACTTCGTCAGACTTGCCGGCGGGCAGCACCTCTGCCAAAATCGCATCAACGCCGACCTGGCCGGCGATCGCCTCCGCCGTTTGCCGGTTGTCGCCCGTAATCATAACCACGCGCAGGCCCAGCCGGCGCAAAGCGGCAATCGCCTCGAGCGAACCCTCCTTGACGGTATCGGCGACGGCAATCACGCCTGCGGCCTGTTGGTCAACGGCAACGAGCATGGCCGTCTTGGCCTCGGATTGCAAACGTCCGACCACAGCGCTCAGTCCGTTCAGCGGGATTCCTGCCGTCTCCAGCATCCGAATGTTGCCGACCAGCACGCTTTTTCCCTCGACTTCGGCCCGTACTCCTTGCCCCGGTTCAGCAGTAAATCCGGACGCTTCCGCCAGACTCAGCCCGCGCGCCCCGGCCTCCGTCCAGACAGCCTCGCCCAGCGGATGCTCACTCCCTTTTTCCACCACCGCGGCCATTTGCAGGAGTTCATCCGCATTCCACGGGGCTCCTTCCGCGGTAACGATATCCGTAACCGCGGGCTGACCCTTCGTGATCGTGCCTGTCTTGTCGAGTATTACCAGCTCGATCTTGCCCGCCCGTTCGAGCGCTTCGCTGCTGCGGAACAGCACCCCCATCTGCGCGCCCCGGCCCGTCCCGACCATTACGGCAGTCGGCGTGGCCAGCCCCATCGCGCACGGGCAGGCAATCACAAGCACCGCCACCATGTTGATAAGCGCGGTCGTAAAGAGGGGATTGACAAACTGGTGATCGGGAAACGCCAGCGGCACAATGAAATACCAGACGGCAAAGGTCAAAAGCGCAATCGCGATGACCACGGGCACAAAGATGGACGAGACCCGGTCCGCCAGTCTCTGGATCGGCGCCTTGCTGCCCTGCGCCTCTTCCACCAGCTTGATAATCTGCGCCAGCGCCGTTTCCCGGCCTACCTTCGTGGCCTCAAAGGTAAGTCGTCCCAGTTTGTTGAAGGTCGCACCGATTACCGTATTGCCCTGCTTTTTTTCCACAGGCAGGGATTCACCCGTCAGCATCGCTTCGTCAACGGCTGAGCGCCCTTCGATAACGACGCCGTCCACCGGGATTTTCTCGCCGGGTTTAACGATAACTATATCGCCTACCTGCACCTCGTCAATGGGCGTGTCCACCTCGCGCCCGTCGCGCATAACGTGGGCGGTTTTTGCCTGCAATCCCATCAGCTTTTTGATGGCCTCGGAGGTACGTCCCTTGGCGCGGGCCTCGAGAAATTTCCCCAAGCGAATCAGCGTGATTATGACCGCCGCGGTCTCAAAATAGACATGCCCGGGAATAACCCCCAGCGTAATAAAAATGGAGTAGAAGTATGCCGTTGATGAACCCAGGGCGATGAGCACGTCCATATTGGCGGAGCCGCCTCGCAGCGCCTTGTACGCGCCCGTGTAGTAATGCCAGCCCACGTAGAACTGCACCGGTGTCGCCACCGCCCACATGGCGTAATGCACCCAGAAGGCATGGGCCCAGGGGCCAGTCAGACCAAAGTCGCGCGCCATCGAAAACAAAAACAGCGGCAGGGTAAAGATCAGCCCGGTGATAAGCAGGCGGCGCTGTTCTTTGAGTTCGCGCCCGCGCGCCTCGGCCTCGGCGTCCTCGGCCGAAGAGCCCAGCTCGAGGGCTGCAAATCCGGCGGCGGCAATAGCCTGGCGGATTTCCGCCTGGCTGATCATGGTCGGCACGTACCGGACGCGCGCCTTTTCACCGGCGAAGCTCACCTGCGCCTCGAGCACCCCCTCCAGACCGGCAAGGGCCTTTTCCAGCCGCCGCGCGTCATTGTCGTCGGCGAGCCTCCTGATGACCAGGTCGGCCTCACCCGTTGCCACACCGTAGCCAGCCCGCTCAACACGGGCGATCACCTCCGGCACTGTCAGCCTGGCCGGATCAAAATCCACGGTCGCCCGTTCCGAGGACAGATTCACCACCGCCTGGCTTACGCCATCCAGTTTCTTCAGGTTGCGCTCGACCGCCGCGACGCAGTTGGCGCACGTCATCCCCGTAATGGGGAGAAGCACGCGTTTCGTATCATCCATATCCATTCCTTAATGACTCCGGCTGATTACAGGTTGCGACACACCCCTGCTCCGCGCAGAGAAAATGCTTTCGTCAGACTGCCGAAACGTCCACGGGGAAATTGATCTCGGCCAGCAGGGCCTTGATATTCTCTTCCGTCGCCGGGGCGTCAAACGTGACGGCGACCTTTTTGGAAGCTATATCAGCCTTGACAGACTGGACCCCCGGCAACTCGCCTACCTCCATCTCGATGGTGTGCGTGCAGTGACCACAACTAATAGCAGGAACAACCCAGGTAACAGTATTCATAAAAAACTCCTTTCGATTTTTTGGCGCCGACGCCATGCCGGCACGGTGATTAAACCTTATTTGCCATGTCAAAAACTTCGGTGATCTCTTTCAGGACGCGTTCGCGCTCGCCGGTATCTTCGCCCCTGATCGCGGTTATGACGCATGTGTTCAGGTGGTTTTCCAGTATCCGGGCGCTGACCTTGTTCAGCGCCGCTTCCACTGCCTGAATCTGGCGAATGATATCGATGCAGTAAACATCCCCCTCGACCATGCGGATAACGCCGCGCAGGTGCCCCTCGATTGTTTTCAGACGACGCAAGGCTTTTTCATTTTTCATTGCCACCTCATGTTTATACTTAATTTATATAATCTTTTCTATGACCCCTCCCACCCGGGGGGGTGGTCAGATGGATTATATGCATGCTTGCCCGTCTGTCAAGAGGAAAGGTGAAAATATTTGCGTCAGTTACTTTTGTTGATTTGCCGGCGCCCTGATTATGTTGCGAGCACCGGCTAAGGGAGAGGTTTTTTTCGGACGGGTCGTCGCAGCAGGGCATCGCCGGCATGTTCTTTACTCAGGCAGGAAATTTCGTAAAAGTTTCCGGGCGGAAAACCAGCTCTTCAGGCCTGATATCGACTGGCGTATCTCCGGGAGATGTTCCCTGGTTGCCTTTGCCCCGGCATCGATGAGATTCAGGGCATGGGAAAAATCGGCCCATTCCAGAGCGGCGACCTCCGGACAAATGACAATATCGGCGGCCTGCAAGTCATAATGGACCAGACGGTTTGACATGACTTCATTGGCGCGGTCGGAGATCTCCTTTGCCGTGAGAAGCTCCTCCTGCAGCGAAATATCTTTTTCCACCACCACGGCGATCACCGTGTCGGCGCCCTGCCGGCGGGCGACCCGGGTGGGCACCATGGAGACGATGCCGCCGTCCGCAAGCAGCCTTGCCCCATCTTTAAGGGGTTCTATCGCGCCGGGAACCGCACAGCTTGCCATTACCGCCCGCCGGAGCGATCCCTTCGAAAGCACGATCTCCTCGCCGCTCACCAGGTCCGCGGCAACGCCATGCCAGGGGATCCGCGTATCCTCGATCTGGATATCGGGAACAAAGTAATCAATCATCACCTGAAATTCCTCGGCGGACAATATCCCGGGCCTGAACATGGCCTGCACCAGATAGAACGTATTGGTAAAGAAATTATGGATTCGTTTGGCGAAGTTCACATCCCCCTTTTCATTGGCCCGCTCCATCGCCCGGATGACGGAAGACTGAAATTCAGGGGTGTTCAGATATTCAGCAACCTTCTGCTCCAGTTCGCCGGCGCCAAGGCCGCTCGCATACGCCGCCCCGACCAGTGCGCCCATGCTGGTTCCGGCGATTACGCCGACGGGAATTTTCTCCTCCTCCAGCACCTTCAGCACGCCGATGTGCGCAAGCCCCCTTGCTCCCCCCCCGCCCAGGGCCAGGCCAACACAATTTACCATCAATTTCTTCATCATCAAGATCCTCTCAAAATCAAACAATCAAGACGGTTTCATACCTGCCAGTTTCCCCTGCGCATAGGCAGCCATTTTTTACTGATAGCACAAACGAAAGTAAAATTTCCACTATTTCGCCGCCTTGATATTTTGCTGACGCAGGCAGCGTTTCTCGCTTCCCCCGCCGCCTGAGCATATTGACAGTGATTTTATATTGATTATATTATGGTTAAAACAACTGGCAATTATATTAAGTATTTACAAAACATTATTAAGGAAAGGAGGAGGCTGAGATGATTAAGAACTGGTTGCCATCGGTTTGGCGCAGGAGCGAATCTCCGCTGCAGGCGGAGACGGAGCATCCCTTCCACGCCCTTCAGAGGGAGATGGGCCGGGTGTTTGACGATTTTTCCCGCAGCTTTGATCTCACGCCGTTCGGCAGCGAGAGAGGCCGGGACGTTTTCTATCCGTCCGTTGACGTTACGGAGGGGGACAAGGAGGTAACCGTCAAGGCTGAACTTCCCGGGATGGAGGAGAAGGACATTGATGTGAGTCTAACCGACAATTCCTTGACAATCCGCGGCGAAAAAAGGGAAGAGAGGGAGGACAAGGGCAAGGATTACTGGCATAAGGAAACAAGCTACGGCTCTTTCAGCAGGGTGATCCCTCTGCCGGAGGGGATCGATACGGAAAAAGTGGATGCCCGTTTTAAAAACGGAGTCCTGACGGTTACCATGCCGAAACTGGAAACAACTATTACCAAAAGCAGGAAGATTTCGATAAAGGCGGAATAACGGGGTCACACCGCGTACATTGTAACAGTCACTCGCGCGTGCGGGAAATTCTCGGGGAACCGGAAAGTGCCAGTTGTTATGAACAGAGTTCCCGCACGCGTGTCGGCGCCTTCGTCGTTCGGCGAAAGTGCTGCTTTTCCTGTCGCTGACTGGCAGCCGGACAGGGGAAGATTAACTTTACCTGATCAAAAGCAAGGGGATTTGAATCGTGACTTCATCGGTAACGGCATCGGAACATCTATTCAGGAAAACCGTCAATAGTGATTTGCTGTCGCTTCCCGGCGACAAGCTGCTCCAGCGCGTCCTCGACAGCGAAAACCCCGGGGAGCTGGTAAAACAACTGCCCGCCGAGGATCTTTTCTGGGTTGTCAAACGGATCGGTGCAGATGATTGCCTGGCCCTCCTGGAGATCGCAAGCGAGGAGCAATGGCAGTATCTGGTTGATCTCGATGTCTGGCGCAAGGATCTGTTGTCCCCCCAAAAGGCCCTCGCCTGGCTGAAACTCCTTTCGATTTTGGGCGCCGACCTCCTGCCGGCCCGGTAATTAAACCTTATTTGCCATGTGCGTCAGCTTGTCAAGAGGGAAAGATGAAAAGCGGAGATGGGGGGGCGTGAAAGAGATGGCTCTAACAGACAGGGTTCAATGGTTCGCGGGGGGTTCCTCCGGCATTTCTTCAAAACCCAGGATCATTGCCTTGATGAGGTCGAAACTGCTGCGTCCCATCGTTGACATGTAGAGATGGACGATCAAATTCAACAGAAGCAGGTAGCCTGCCGCAACATGCAGCGCGTCGAGCAGTCTGACTCCACCCAGCCAGCCGATCACGTCGTTAAAGAAGAAGATGTCGCTGAAGAGGATGCCTGTGATGATAATCAACGGGGTAATCACGAGCATGACCGAGTAGTAGGCGATCTTCTGCAAAGGGTTGAACTTCCCTTCTGCAGTGGGAGTGAAAGGATTTTCACGCCCCTGGAATATGCCAAAGAGATAGTAGTACGCCTGCTTCCCCAAGAGTGGCAAATCTGCCCGCCGCAGGAGGCAATGGGCCCGAAAGCTGCCGCTTTCACTGATATAAATCGCCCATAAGAGGAACGAGATGGTCATCGCGTAGCCGCTGTATCTATGGATTAGAACGGCCGCGCTGTATTCGGGGATCCAAGAGGCAATCCTGCGGGCAAACTCCCCGATTCCCGGCGCCCGGAGCTGGATGCCGGTAATCATCAGCGCAATGACGATCAGCGCATTGATCCAGTGCCATATCCGGATGGTCAGCGTATGCAGGATAAGCTTTTTCATCGTTTCACCGGTATCCGCAGCAGTGCATGCGCCAGGATCGAGGGGATCACCCCGACAAGGTCGATCAGTTTGATGCCGAGTTGGCAGTCCCTGCAGGCGATGCTTGCGTGAGTGGTTATTTTTTTGAACTCTTCGTGGCGATTTAAACAGTCGTCCGACGGTACAATGGCACAGACAGGGGAACTGAGTACCGGAAAGATGATGACAAGAGCCGACATAATATACCTCAGCGAACAAGAGAGAAACACAACACGGCAGTATCATAAAATTTTTGTCGGCTTTGTCAAGAAATAATATCGGGAATAATGTCTGTATGTTGATAGAATTTTCATGTTGATAGAATTTTCTTGACAGAGAGTCATCTTTTCTTTAGCATCAGCGTACGGTAAAAATATATCCTTATAAGCCAGCTTCGGACCAAAGCTAAGCGACGTGTGTGTACCGGTCATACGCGCGGCGAATCTGCCCACTATTTCACAGGTGTAAACCATGGCAAACAAGGTCTTGATTATTGACGACGACGAGGATGTAGTTTATACAATGCGCCTGCCGCTGGAAGCGAACGGCTACCAGGTCTTTCGCGCAGCCGACCGCCGGGAAGGCTTGCAAAAAGTCAAAGAAGTCAATCCCGACATCATCCTGCTGGACGTAATGATGGATTCGATGACGACCGGCTTTGAGGTATGCCGGACGATCCGCAACCCGGATCCGGCCTCCGAGTATGCGTCATACAGGGGGATCCCGATCGTGATGATTACGGCGATCCACGCCACCGCATCACTGCGTTTTGCACCGGATATGGCCCAGTTGCCGGTTGATGCCTTCGTCGAAAAACCCATCGAACCGGAAGCGCTGCTGTCCATCGTTCGCAACCATATCGGCAAACACAGACCTTAACAGAGTTGTCGCACGATTCAGCGGTCTAAAGGCCGGGCTGTATCGCATGTCTCACAACAGGCAAGCCCCCTTATATTTATACGCAGACAGGAACATATGGCGCAAGCGGACCCTCACCACACCGATCCGGATTCGGGTATTGGCCCGATTGAAGAAGAGCGGATCGCCAACGAAGCGTGGATGATCAGTCTGCGCTGGTGGGCGGCGCTCGGCGTGTTGGCCGCCACATGGTTCGCCACCTCCGTCCTCAAGCTTTCGCTGAAAGCCGACGCCTTTTACGTCATCGGCCTGGCGATACTGCTCTACAATCTATTTCTGTTTGCCATCCTCAAACTGCGGCTCCGGGTTTCACCGCGTAACGTCGAATCGCTTGAACCGCTCGTAATAGCGCAGATCATCCTCGACTGGCTCGCGATGATCCTGCTGATTCACTATTCCGGCGGCGTGGAAAGCCCGGCAATTCCCTTTTTTTTCTTTCACGTTATTATTGCCTCGATACTGCGGATGCCCCGCCAAACCTATATCTATTCTGTGGTAGCCATATTGCTTCTCAGCGGAATGACGGTCCTGGAATATGCAGGGGCCCTGCCCCATTACTCAGTAATGGGTTTTATCGACGCACCGCTGTACAAAAATAAGCTGTTTATCTCCGGAGAGCTTGCGTTTTTTGTCGGCGGCATCTTTATTACGGCCTTCATCGCCTCCACGCTCAACCGCAGCTTGTACCAGCGGCAGACCGAGGTCATCCAATTAAACAATGGGCTGCAACGGGCTTACCATCGCCTGCAAATACTGTACGACGGCATGCAGGCGTTGAACTCGACCCTGGACCTGCAGCAAGTTTTGGATCGCCTTGCGCGCGACACGGTAAAGGCAATGGGCGTGCGCGGCTGCTCGATCCGCCTGCTCGATAAAACCGGCGAGCGACTGATTGATGCCGCGGCCTATGGTCTGAGCGACAGCTACCTTCAAAAGGGCAATTTGGTTTTGAAATATAATCCGTTGGCCCGTGAAGTCCTGGCAGGCAAAACAATCACGGTTGGCGATGTGGCGCATGATGATCGCTTGCAGTATCCAAAGCAAGCCCTTGATGAAGGGATCCATGCCATGCTTTCAACCCGATTGCAAGGCAGACGCGAAATCCTCGGCATAATTCGCGTTTACTGCATCAAGACCAATCGCTTTACCGAAGACGACGCCAGTTTCCTCACTGCCATCGCCAACCAGGGCAGTCTGGCAATCGAAAACGCCATGGCTTTCAAGGCGCTCGCGGAAATGGACAAAGTCAAATCCAAGTTCATTCTGATGTTTACGCATGAGCTTCGCTCACCGATCAGCGTCGTGCACAGCCTTTTGTGCACGATCACGAGCGGTTACGCCGGCGCACCGACCGAACAGCAGGCGGATATTATTAACCGGGCCTTGCAGCGTGTCGACTTTTTAAAAACCTTGATTGACGACTTGCTCGAACTGGCCTCCGCCAAGAACGAACCCGCAGACACCGGCACATGGGTAGATATACCACTGGCAGAAGCGGTCGGACGAGTCATTACGCGCTTTGAAATGTCGGCCAAAGAAAAACAGATTAAACTAAAGTGGCAGTGCGAGCCAGAAGATTCACCGCTTATCGTATCCGCCACAAACGAGGAGCTCGATCTTATCCTCAATAACCTCGTTTCCAATGCAATCAAGTACACTCCCCAGGGCGGGGCTGTAACCGTAACGATGGACCGCGTTGAAGGGCACGTGCGCCTGAAAGTAATGGACACGGGGATCGGCATTGCGGACGATGCCCGGGCGCGTCTGTTCGAGGAATTTTACCGCGCACCGAACGCCCGGGCGCAAGTCAAGGAGGGCACCGGACTGGGTCTGGCGATCACCAAAAATCTGATAACCCGTTTTGGCGGGCGCATCAGCGTCAAAAGCAAATTAGGCGAGGGAACAGAGTTTATCATGATTTTTCCCATTAAAAAAACAGACACCCTTTTTCCTGGGCAGCAACATCCATAGAGACGGTCGCCAGGGTCTCTACGGGCAGGCACAGTTCTGAATCGGACTCCTGCATGTCGATGGATTTAAGATACCGGTGACAGGCTTCACAAACGTAGAGTCGGTATCTCCCCTCCTCACTGGGATAATAGGTCTGGCGATCCCTCTCCATGCAGAAAGGGCACCCCATTCGGCGAAAACGCCACTCCGCATTGCAACGCGAGCACAACAGGGTGCGGAAACCGGGCTCAGCATGAACGACTGCAAAAGACGGCGCTCCGCCGCAGACGGGGCAATATCCGCGGTGCCACGCGTCCTGCGCGATGCGGGGCATGATTCGTTCGCAAGCCAGTTGGACATACGGGGCCAAAACAAGACCACTGGCCGCTCTGATCACATCCGCCGACTGGCCCGCGCCAACGAGCGGGAGCCTGCTGTTAAAGATCTCCTGCGCATGGGCCAGGATCGTCTCCGGTTTCGGCTCATCGCTATCGGGAGGGAGATATCCCGTATAACGAATCAACAGCGGCGCAATATCTCTGTACAGATCAAGGAACGGAGCGGCCTCCATCCGGAGTTCCTCAAAGCTCACCTGGGGAATTCCGGATGCCAAACAGGCGGGATCGATTTCTCTATTCTCCAGATATTCGAGATGACGATCCTCTTTCAGGTGAGCCTTGAAAGTAAACTGGACATGAAAGAGTTGTTCATAGAAATGGAACAACGCCTCCAAATCGGGATGCATGGTCCTTGCCTTGGACAAATGCTCAATGATGTTTTGGTCCTGCAGACTGAACTTCATGCCCGATCCTCCAAGTAGAAAAGTGATTTGCGAAAGAAAAATATTTCGCGGTAAGTATAGACGGAAACGTCTTTATTGCAAAGCTGAAATTTTCCCTTCTTACCCACCTTTTTATAATCGGCTTGCGTACACGGCTCTGTTATAAAACAGCGATGACATTGAACTCAATTTGACATTACAGGGTTCTTTTGCTACAAGTCCCATAAGTTGTGAATCAGGAACCTTGGCAGGGAGCAGAAAATATGCGCGTGCTTGTGGTTGATGATGAGTTGGGAATTCGTGAAGGATGCCGGCGGGCTCTCACGTCTTCAGGATTGGAGGTGGAAGTAGCCGAAAACGGGCCTGACGGCCTGGACAAACTCCGTCAGGGGTCTTTTGATGTCTTGCTGGTCGATGCCATGATGCCCGGCATGAGTGGGTTGGAGATGATGCAGCAGGTGCGAAAAATAGCACCCGACATCATCAGCATCATCATCACCGGGTATGCGACCATCGAACTTGCCGTTCAGGCCATCCGCGAGGGGGCCCATGATTTTATTGCCAAGCCCTTTACTCACGAATTATTGATGCACGTCATCAATCGGGAGATGGATCGGCAGAGACTCAACCGTGAAGCCCAAAGGGTAAACGAACTGGAGGAGAAACTCCTCGGGCTTGCGAGGGTCAAAGCCGAAACAGAGAAGATCGGCACAATGCAGGGCCGTTTTATGATGACCATGGTGCACACCCTCCGGGCGCCGGTGGCCGTTGTTCAAAACACCATTCAACTCATCCGCAAAGGATATGTCCCCCCCTCGGAACAGGTTGCTTTTCTGCAACAAGTCGAAGAACGCGCCGGGGAATTGCTTGCTATCCTTGATGACCTGCTCCTCCTGTCGCGTCTCAAAGAAAATATAGGAGGGGCGAAGACGGAGACCGTTCACCTGGCGGACATGGCCGAAGGCGCCCTTGCCGCCTTCAAAAAAGAGTTTGCTGAACACGGTCTGACCGTAAGCGTGGAGCGGATGGACCACACGCTTATTTCAGGAAGCAGAGAATACCTCCAGGCGCTTTGGATGCACCTGCTCGGCAACGCCATCCGTTATACCCCACCGGGCGGGCAGATCACCCTTTCCCTTCAGGAAAATACAATCGAAAAGAGAATCATTGGGACGGTGACCGACACGGGTATTGGAATCACCACTGAAGAGATTCCCCGGATTTTCGAGGAGTTCTATCGGACCGAGGGGGCCAGGGCTATGCAGGAAACCGGCACAGGTCTTGGATTGTGCATCGTCCAGCAGATTGTCTCTCTTTACGGCGGCGCCCTTGAAATCGATTCTAACCCGGGGTTAGGCAGCTCATTTCGCTTTATTCTTCCCCAAACGGCCACCATGACTGGAGCAGGATGATGAAGCGCTGGCTAGGGGTCATTCTTGGAGGCCGATTGCAAAAAGTGCTGATCGCCTCCTTCGCCCTGGTGGCCGGACTCACCATCGGTCTGGATACACTGGTCACATCCCGGGTTATCCGTACCTATCTTTCCAAGGCGGAAGCGAATCTTGTATCCCGGGACATGGATCTGGCGAAGGCCTTTTACCGGCTCAAACTGGAGGAGGTGGAGGCCATCAGCCACCGCTTGTCTCTGGATACATGGATTATCGATGGTCTGTCAGCCGCCGCCCGGGGAGAAGCCAACGCCACACGGATCATCGACCAGCAGATCACTAATAAAATCTCCGTGCTTGCCCTCGGCGGTACCCATTTTATTGCCGTCCTGGATGAACAAGGGCGTACGGTTGTCGGCCGGGTTCTCTCCCAAACAGGGCAACTGTCGGCCCCGCTTTTGCAAGGCGAGTGGAAATGGTTGCCAATCGTTCAGGAGGCTCTGGAGACAGGCAAACCACAGACCGCCACCGAAGTTATATCGAAGGAACTATTGGCCCAGGTTGGTCTGGATCAGCAGGCGTACATTCCTCTGATCGAGACGCCGCTGGCCGCCCCGGAGCCTTTTGATCCGCGGGAAGGGACAGCCGGCCTCGCCCTGACCGGGGTCTATCCGCTGCGCAACCAGGATCAGCGGATCATCGGCGCGGTTTTATCGGTGTATCTGTTCAACAACGATTTCAATTTGGTGGACCGCATCAAGGAGGTGGCAGGGATCGACACGGTCACCATATTTTTTGGCGACTTGCGGGTATCCACCAACGTTATGGCCGAGCAGGGAAAACGCGCCGTGGGCACCCGGATATCGCAGGAGGTCCGCAACATAGTTCTCTCGGAGGGTCGCGATTATGTGGGCCGTGCCTATGTGGTAAACGAGTGGTTCATCACCCGGTATACCCCCCTCATGGACAGCCGGGGTCGCGTTGTGGGGAGCCTCTATGTGGGCGCCAGGGAATCGTTGTTCCTGACCTTGGTTCACGAATTCAACAACCAGGTCGCTCTGATTGCATTCGTCTGCATTCTTCTGGCAGGGTTGATCGCCGTGCCGATCGCCCGATTGTTCATCAAGCCAATCGGCGCCTTGGTGGAGTCCAATCGCCGCCTTTCCGAGGGGGATATGAGCGTTCGGGTGAAGGTGTCCGGAAAAGGGGAACTGGCAGCGCTGGGCCACTCCTTCAACACCATGGTGGAAACGCTCGACAGAATCCAGAAGGAATTGGTCTATAAGGAAAAACTGGCATCCATGGGCCAACTGGCCGCCGGGGTCGCCCATGAGATCAACAACCCCCTGGGCGCCATCATGCTATACTCGGAAACCCTCTATCGGGAAGCCGGGGATGACGACGCCAAACGGGAGGATCTCAAGATGATCATCGATGCGACCCACCGCTGCAAGCGGATTGTCGCCAACTTGTTGAATTTTGCCCGCGAGCAGGAAATGCTGACCCAGCAGAGCAATCTGCACGTTATCCTGGAGGAGGCGATTAAAAGCGTAAGCAGTCAACCAAGTTTCGAACATGTGCAGATCATCCGGCATTTTGTTCCGGATCTGCCGCTCATTCAGGCAGACCCGGCCCAATTGATGCAGGTGTTTGTCAACCTGCTCAATAATGCGGCCGACGCCATGTCGGGCGGCGTCATCACCATCACCACCCGGTTCTCCATAGGGCGGACAGTGGAGATCGTGACGACGGATACAGGCCACGGCATCGCGGAAGAGAACCTGGAGAAACTGTTTACCCCCTTCTTTACCACCAAACCCCTCGGAAAAGGGACGGGGCTGGGTTTATCCATCGTCTACGGAATTATTAAAATGCATCGCGGCCAGATTCAGGTATCCAGTCAAGTTGGCAAGGGAACGACCTTTATCATAACCCTGCCGATAATTCCGCCCAAAACGGAATCATCCCGGAAAGGGGCAAATGCCTCAGATACGCTGATCCAGTAAACAAGCTATGGAAACCAAAGTAATGATCCTTATCATCAGTGGAAATACCGACCTCCAGAAGGCCTGCCTTCAGGCTTTGGAGCCGGGGCGCTTTTCCGTCCAGATGACCGCTACCCTGCCGGAGCGGATATGCGCGCCCCCCGGAAAGGATATCGATATCATCCTCATGGATGCCGCGCTGCTCCCGGATCAGCCGGAGACGAATCTTCATGAGAACCTGACGGTGGATGACCCCGAAAGGGCATGCATCCTGCTGAGCGGACCCTCAACATGGAATCGGGCTCTGCAAATGGTGAAGTCGGGTTTTTACGATCTCATTTTACTGCCAATCATTCCCGAACTCCTGTCGCTGCGCATCGACCGTGCCCTGGAATGGCGCAGGAAGGCCCTGGAATTTAGAAGGCTTCAGATTTTCGAGCAGGATGTCTCCCGCCTTTTGTCCGTCACCGAGGGGGAGCTGGAGACCTCCGAGCTTTTCGACAAGGATTTCCTGGCGCCGGCCGCCTTCCGGCTTACGATTGCCCATGAATTCCGCGCCCCGCTCACCGCCCTTCAGAGTTTTCTGCTCATTCTGCTGAAGGGGTATGTCCCTCCGGAAAAATGGAACGAGATGATCCAGCACGCCTTGGATCGTTCCGAGGATCTGTTGAACCTCGTCGACAGCCTGATGAATCTGGCCACCGCAAGACAGGAAATGTCCCCGGAGAATCGGTCAGTTGTGCAACTCGGGGATGAACTGGAAGATGTTCTGCCTTCCCTGAAAACCGAGGCCGAGGGGAAGGGGCTTTTGCTGACGCTGACCATCCTTGATAATCCCAGGGTGGAGGTCCACCCCAATCACATGAAGCATCTGTGGACCAACCTGATTTCCAACGCCATCAAATACTCCCGGAGCGGGGGGCGCATCCGGGTAACGCTATCCCGGGATGAGAGAAACGCTATTGGGGACGTTGAGGACACGGGGATCGGCATCTTGCCGCAGGATCTGCCCTTCATCTTCAACGAATTTTTTCGGACCGTAGAGGCAAAGAAGATGGTGCGGCGGGGAACGGGGCTGGGACTGCCTCTCGCCAAACGCATTGTGGAAGGGTACGGCGGCAACGTCGAGGTAAAATCCACCTTCGGCGAGGGGAGCCTCTTTTGCTTCACGCTGCCGTTGGCCGCCGCCCCGCCGGGTGAAGACTCGAAGGGTTGAAGAGGCGCGCCCTAACAATGGACGGGCCCCCTCAACCGGCACTTTTTATCCGAGGATCCTTTTGACCTGTTCGAGAAGTTTGTCCGGGTCGATGGGTTTGTGAATCCATTCAGAAGCGGGGACGTATTCGTCGGACGGCAGTTCACTGCGCACCCGGTCCCCGGTGAGTGAAGTGGCCATGATCACCGGAATATCCTTGAGATCCTTGTCGGCTGCCATCTGGCGGCGGGTATCCAGACCGTCGAGGATATAGGACATCATGACATCCAGGATGACCAGATCGGGCTTTTCCTCCCGCATTACCTTCAGCCCCTGCTCCCCGTTGGCCGCCGTCAACACTTCGTGGTTCTGAAACTGCAGAATCGTCCGGGTAATCTTGATAAAATCGGGATCGTCATCAACAACAAGGATTTTGGACATACCTCTTCCTCCTTCAATTAGTCTCCGTGGGAAGCATTTTTCTTCTTTGCTTCGTAGAGTTCCTTCGCCCGCTTGGGTCCATAATACCACTTCGCATGGTGTTCGGCCGCATAAGTGGCGGAGGTGACGCCGAAACGCATGCTGACCAGGGCGGCCCACATCAGCGGATGCGCCACCGCCAGAAACAGATGGACTATGAGCATGCAGAAGGCGACGATCATGGCCAGGTCATGGACCACCACCATCCAGCGGAACAGTTCAGGCGATACGATTCCCTTGCCGTACCACATGATCAAACCGCTGACTACGAACAGTATCCAGGAGACGATCATGACCACCGCATTGATCTTTTCCCCGGTATTGAACCGGCCCTGCGGCGGCATGGCATCGTGCTTTCCCCATACGTAATAACCGAAGGCGTTTTTCAGCCAGCCCAGATCATCCCTTCCAAAGCCGAACTCTTTCAAATGCATCCACAAGCGCCGCGGTTGCAGGATGCCGTATATCAAGGGTACCGCGATGAAAAGAATTGCTGTCAAACGGTGCATGAGGCGCATCCATTGCCCGGCGTCCCCCTGAGCCAGGGGTTTGAAAACGTCCAGATAGAGAACGAGACCTGTGACCACCAGAGGGATGAAAAGGGCGGTATTAATCCAGTGCAGGAAACGCTCTACAAATGTGTACTTCGGGATCCAGCGGATCTGGAAGACATGTCCTGCTTTTTCTCCTTGACCGTTCATTCGACTTCCTCCATATTGATATTCCGGCGGATAATCAACCAGGCCACCAAGGTCCCCAGCACCGTTCCCCCAATGGCAATCTTGCCCAAAGGCTGAATGACGTTTTGCCACATCACGGCCAGGGCTGGATACTGGGGATTCGCCGGAAGTCCATAGGCCTCTGGTTTTTCGACCAGCACATACAGGCGCCCGAGCCCGCCAACGGCCTCCTCCCCATAGAGATTGGCCGCGGCGAATCCACGGGTCTTGAGCGTTTCCACCCGTTTCTTTCCCGCCGCGATCATCTGGTCCCGGTCACCCCAGTGGAGGGCCTGGGCCGGGCAGGTCTTCACACAGGAGGGAATCAGACCGTTATCCGTACGGTCCTGGCAGAAGGTGCATTTGGAGGCCTTAGCCTTCCCTGTGAGCACATTGGAAACTTCAAGTTTAGGGACGCCGAAGGGGCAGAACTGGGAGCAGTAACCGCAGCCGTTGCACAGATCCGGCTCCAGCGTCACCCTGCCGTCGGCCTGCTTCTTCAGGGCCTTCGTCGGACAGACGTCCACACAGACGGCCTCTCCGCAGTGCATGCAGCCTTCTTTCAGAAAAAGCCACCTAAATCCCTGAGGGCCGTCATATTCGGTAAATTTAATCCGCGTCCACGTCTGCGGGGTAAGTTTCGGAGGATTCTCATAGCCGCCTGTGTTGACGGTCTTTGAATAATTCCACCCCGTAAGTTCATTCCACTGCTTGCAGGCCACCTGGCATCCGCGACAGGCGGTGCACTTGGATTCGTCAATCAACATCGCTTTGCGCGCCATAAGCTCCCCTTTCTATGCCTTTTTGATATCGACCAGGAATGCCTTGTATTCCGGAATCGTCGTATTGGCATCCCCCACGTGGGGCGTCAGATCGTTGGCCGTATCTCCCGTCGCCAGGCCGGCCCATCCGAAATGCCAGGGCATTCCGACTTGGTGGACGGTTTTTCCCTCCACCATGAAAGGCTTGAAGCGGGCCGTAACCACCGCTACCGCTGTGATTTCCCCTCGGGCGGAACTGACTTTGACGCGATCTCCGTTACCAATCCTGCGCTCGGCCGCCAATTCCTTGCTCATCTCGACAAACATCTGGGGCTGGCATTCGGTCAGCCAGTCCAGCCAGCGCGACATCCCCCCGGCCTGCCAGTGCTCGACAACCCGGTATGTCGTGGCCACGATGGGGAATTTGTCCAGCTTCCCCACATTGTCCCCAATCGCTTTCCCCTGATCCGTCTTCCAGATTTTGATTGCCGGATTGTGCAGGCGGGAAGAAAAAGGATTCTTCGCGACCGGCGTCTCCAGGGGTTCGTAGTGTTCCGGCAGCGGTCCCTCGCCGAGGGGGGAGAAGAGCCCCCCTCGCCCGTCCGCGCGCATGATGAAAGGATCTTTCCCGCCGGGATCCGAAGGGGCCTTGGTGGGGGCGAAATCGGGAACGTCGTAGCCCACCCATTTTTTCTGGGTCATGTCCCACCAGATCAGTTTTTTCTCCTCGCTCCAGGGCTTGCCGTTGGGATCTGCGGAACAGCGGTTGTAAATGATGCGCCGGTTGGCCGGCCACGCAAAGGCCCAGAACGGGTACATTCCCAGCCCACCGGGGTCTTTCTGCCCCCGACGCTTGGTTGCGGGCATCATCTTCCCGGTCCCGTCATCGGCGGGCGCAAAATATCCCCCATAGATCCAGCAGCCGCACGCCGTGCTCCCGTCTGCCTGCAACAGGCCGAACGTTTTCAGGATTTCTCCCTCCCGGGCGACGATATTGCCCTGCGGATCCTTGATCGGGGCAATGGCATATCCGTTGAGTTCCCGGGCCACCTTCTCCACACTCAATTCCTTGCCGTAATCCCAGTTGAGATGAAGGAGCGGATCGGCGAAGGGTCCGGGGGCGGCAGCATAGAGCGCCTTCAATTTAAGCGCGATAAGATTGAGGATCTGATGATCCGGCAGCGCCATCCCTGGGGCAGCGGCCACCTGGGAGCGCCATTGAATCAAGCGGCCGCTGGTGGCGATGCTTCCCTCTTTCTCCATGGCGTCCGCCGCCGGCAGGATAAAGACTTCGGTCTTGATATCGGCGGGTTTTACGTCCGGGGCGCGCCAGAACGAACAGGTTTCGGTATCGAAGATCTCCTGAACGACCATCCATTTGAGTTTCTTCAGGGCCTCCCGCTCCAGCCGGGAATTGGGTCCGCTGACCGCCGGATTCTGTCCCATGAGCCACAGGCCTTGAATTTTCCCGGCGTACATATCCTCAAACAGACTAATCCAGTAATGTTTGGCTGGACTCTCCACCTTGGGCAGATAATCATAGGCGAATTGGTTTTCCGCAGTTGCATGATCTCCCCACCAAGCCTTCAGCAGACTGACGAAGAATTTCGGTTTGTTGGACCAGTAGCCCGTTTTGGGGGTTTCCTTCTCAAGGTAGGCGGCCAATGTGGGATGATCCCCCGCCCTGGGGATGCCCAAATATCCGGGAATCAGATGCGCCAGGATGCCCTGGTCCGTCGACCCCTGGACGTTGGACTCGCCGCGCAGCGCATTCACCCCGCCTCCCGGAACGCCCATGTTGCCCAAAAGCAGTTGGATCATGGCCATACAGCGTATGTTCTGAGATCCCACGGTATGCTGCGTTTGCCCCATGGCATAGAGAATGGTCCCGGATTTGTTGCGGGCCCCCGTGGAGGCGTATAGTTTATAGGCCGCCTCCAGTTTGTCCGGCGGACAGCCGGTGATTCCGGAGACCGTTTTTAGCGTATACCGGGCGTAATGACGCTTCATAATCTGAAACACGCAGCCGGGGTTCCGCAGGGTCTCGTCCCGGAGCGGGTTTCCCTGGGCATCGATCTGGTACTTCCATGTGCCCTGATCATATTTGCCGAAACCGTCGCCGTTATCCACGAACCCTGAAAACACGCCATCCAGATCCGCGGGGCCTTTGAAGCCGGGGGCGATTACGTTGGCCGCATTGGTATAATGGATCACGTACTCCTTCTGGATCAATTGCTTGTCCACCAGGTATTTCATCATTCCGCCGAAGAAGGCGATATCGGTGCCGCTGCGGATCGCGACGTAAAGGTCTGCCTGCGAGGCCGTCCTTGTGAAACGGGGATCCACGACGATGAGCTTCGCGCCTCTGTCATCCTTCGCCTTATTGATCCAGGTCATCGATGCCGGGTGATTTTCTGCACAATTGGAGCCGTCGACCAGGATCACATCGGCATTTTTCAGATCCACCCAGGTATTGGTCATTGCACCCCGACCAAAACTTGCGGCCAGACCGGCCACAGTAGATGAGTGTCAGACCCGGGCCTGATGTTCGATATACACCATGCCCAGAGCACGGCTTAACTTGGCCGCCAGATAACCTTCCTCATTGTTGTTGGCGGCGCCGCCCATAAAGGCAATGCCGGTGTTGCGGTTCACCGTCACGCCCTTGTCGTTTGTCTTCTGAAAGGTGGCATCCCGGGTCGTTTTGATCCGTTTGGCCACTTCGGCAATCGTCCAATCCCAGTCCTTTTCCTCAAACTTGTCGCTGCCCGGCGCTCGGTATAGAGGCTTTTTCAGGCGCAACGGGCTCTGGGAAAGTTGCCGGACGGCGACAGATTTCGGATCGAGCGCCCCGCGGTTGACGGGATTGTCGGGGTCCCCCTCCACATTGATGATGTGTCCATCGGGCCCCGTGGCAATGAGCAACCCGCAGCCGCAGGAACAGTAAGGACAGATCGTGGCGGCTTCCCTGATTGGCTTATGCATTGGAAATGCTTTGACTTTTTCCGAGGATACCGCCATACCGGAAGGCAAAAGAATAGATCCTGCGGTAAGCCCTGAATACTGCAAAAATTTCCGTCGAGAGATTCCCATAGACGTCAGATCCTCCTTACAAGAATTGATTTTTAATGGCTGATTTTGATATTGGACAGAAACAACTTTTAGGATGTCGGATTCTACAACTATAAGATTTGGTGCCAATGGAAAACATAACGGCCCCGCAACCGGTGCACAGAATTCCGAGCGGCCGAGCGCCGCCTTCCTTGATGACGTTGCAAAATACGCAATAAACATGCCAGAAAATCATATTTTAATTTACTACTATAATTAGATAATTACGCAGATAGAGTTATTAATCCCCACTCCGATCTGGGCATATGGCCAGATCGAAGTGGGGATTTCACGAGATTCCATGAGCTATACCGAACATCGGCGGGGATAATTGACGGCTACAAGAAAAGTCCCCTGCTGCGTTCAAGCTTTTTCATTGACAAGTTCCGCTGACAACGATATCAGGCATTTACGAAAAACTCCGTACGGAAAAGGAGTAAACAACGAGGAGGAAGCGCTTGCCGCCAGTCTGGCCGCGCAATGAATCGCCGCTGCAGACGAAAACGGAGCAGCCTTTCTACGCCCCACAGAGGAAAAGGAGCTATAAATAGTGACTTCACCATTAACTTTATCAAAACGCCTTTACGGAAAAGCCAGCAATATTGATTTGCTGTCGCTTTCCGGCGACAAGCTGCTCCAGCGCATCCTCGACAGCGAAAACCCCGGGGAGTTGGTGCGGAAATTGCCCGCCGAGGATCTTTTCTGGATCGTCAAGCGCATCGGCCAAGAGGACTGCCTTGCCCTACTTGAAGTTGCGAGCGAAGAACAATGGCAGTATCTGGTTGATCTCGATGTCTGGCGCAAGGATCTGTTGTCCCCCCAAAAGGCCCTGGGCTGGTTGAAAATCCTTGCCGAAGCCGATCCGGAGAGGCTGTCCGCCTGGCTGTTCGAAGAGGAGCAGACATTTCTGTCGCTGCTTTTGTTCCGCATGGCCGAGGTGATCATCAAGGATGAGGGTGATGACACTGACCTCCCGAACACCTGGTTTACGCTGGATGGACGGTTCTACATCAAGGCCTTTCACGAAGAGGACCAGGAGACGATCGAGGAGCTGCTTTCCCTGCTGGGAAAGAACGACCACGAAGAGTATCAGGAACTGCTCTTCGGTCTTGCCGCGCTCAGCCCCACCGAGGCGGAGGAGGAATTGTACCGCCTCAGGAACAACCGCATCGCCGAGCATGGTTTTCTCCCGTTTGCAGAGGCGATTGCAGTTTACGCCCCGCTTGCCGTGTCTGCCCTCGACGCGGAAACGCTGCCGCTTGCGCCCGGCAAACTCTTTGACCAGAGCGAAAACGAGCTGATCCCCACGCTGCCGCTTTTACAGGTTGCCAAGGAGAGTCTGTTTTCCCTGTCTCTTTCCCGCATTTCCGATTCCCTGCTATTTGACCGCCTCTCTCTGGAATTCGCCGATCTTGCCAACCGGATTATCGCCGCCGGAAACTTCCCCGAGCTCTCCGATCCGGATGTTCTTGCCGCTTCCTGCAAACAGGCAGCAGGATACTTGAATATCGTTCTGGAGCGTCTCTGCGGCAATAATAGCGCCGCAGCAGAAAATCTTTTGCGCAAACACTCCCTTTTGACTCTCTTTCGCTCCGGATACGGTTTTGCGGTCAGCCTGCAACGGGACGCAAAACGGTGGCGGCAGGAAAGCTGGTTCTTTGGCCAGGGCTGGAAAAACGAGTTCTGGGGAAGCCCCTGGGGCGACACTTTGGACGGCCTCCTTGGGGAGCGCCCCCACTTTTTCACGGGCGATAAAAATGACGAACCATTCAATGAATTTGCCAGTATGGAGGAGCTGGATCACGCCCGAGAGCAGCTCCGCATGATGCAGGCCCTCGACCGGATGCTGGCCCGCCTGTCGCCCGTGGGCCACGCTGATCAGTTACGACTTGCCGAACGCAAGGACGTTCACTCCCTGCTGTTCACCCGCTGGGCGCACAAAATTCTGGACGGCGGCCAGTCGTTTACCCCCCTTTCGCGCAGCGAAGCCGGCCGGTTCTTCCACTCGCTGCGTCAAGGGGAAGAACACCCCCCGTATCGGATGCTGTCATATAAAAATTTATTTATAAACGCTTTTCTGGAAGGAGCTCCCGATTTTGAACCAGATGCGGCCAACTCCCTGCGCGCGGCGCTGGAGCTTATCTGGGAGGAATTTTCCGAGGAATACAAAAATATCGCCGAAAACGACCTGGAAGGGCGCTACTCCCCGTTCCTGCTGATTGCCCCGTAGAACAGAAATATCTCCCCGCCCTTGCCCTTCTGGTCCGCAAGAATTGCGGATGCCTTTGCAAAGGTAAAAAACGCCCCGGCCACGCCTAAGGCAAGCCCCGAAGTCATAAGCGTCAAGGCTTCCGGCAGACGTTTAGCGGTTATAGAGCTATTTCCGGTAAAACTTCTCGCGCAGCTCCCAGACGGCAATCAAAAGTGCGGTAACAACCGGGCCGATGACGAATCCGGAAAAACCGAACAGGGCGATCCCGCCGAGCGTCGAAAGAAAGATTAAAAGCGGGTGCATCTCCACATCCCGTCCAACCAGAACCGGGCGGAGCAGATTGTCCACCGCACTGATCAGGAAAAAACCGGCGGCGAGGATCAGGATTCCCTCCCAGACATTGCCCAGTAACAGCATGATGACGCCAGCCGGCGCCCAGATGATCGTGCAGCCGACAACTGGCACGATTGACATGACGACCATCATCCCGCCCCAGATAAACGCCCCCTTTACCCCGGCAATCAAAAAGACAACCGCCCCGATTGCCCCCTGGATGCCGCCGATGATCAGCGTCGCCTTCAGCGTCGAGCGGGCCGTAGCGATAAACTGCTTGAAGAGGAATCGCTGCTGTTCCTCATCGCCAGGCAGGATTTTTGCCGCCATAGAAATAAAACTGTCTCCATCCCGCAGGAAAAAAAAGAGTGTGTAGAGCATGATGCCGAACTGGACCAGCATACCGAGGGTGTTTTGCGTGATACTCGTCAGATGGATCACAAGATAATTCGCCAGGGAGCGCACCGCGTCAGTTGCCTTGGCAAGCGCCATCTCCCGGTTTACACCGGCCAGCCGGGCGAAGTAGTTGTCCGTAAATGCGTCGATAATCCGCTGAAAACCGGCGTTGATGCTGTTTTCTCCGGGCTTCGCCATCTGATACAGGGCCGCGGCTTCATCAAAAATCATCACCCCCAGCCCCGCCAGCAGAACCAGCAGGACAAACACACCGGCAACAAAGAGCAGCGAGAGACTCAGGGTTGGGCGCCCAAGCCGTTTGTTTATCCGGGAGTAGCAAGGGCGGGCAATGCCGGCGATGACAGCGGCCCAGAAGATCGGGAAGGCAAAGGGTTTCAGCAGCCAGAAAAAAAGGAGCGTCACAAACCACAACAGGATCAAAAAGGGAATATTGCTATTTTTTTTGAGTTCCATCTTTTTTCGCCTCCTGCGGCAAAAAGCATTGATATTCTCAGCGTTGCCAGAGCAGCTCCCCTGTCGGCAATCTACCTGTTGCCATTAAAACAGCTTGATTTTCTACCTGCTTCCGGCGAAGATAGCAAACGATTTTTGAGGAGACCAGCCGATGCCGCTTAACGATTATAAAGAAAAAATTCTGATCACCTGCCCGAAGGGAATCGCTCCGTGGCTGGTCGGGGAGGTCCGCGCCCTCGGTTTTTCCGCCCTGAAGGAGGGAGAGGCATCCGTCGAGACGCAAGGAACGCTCGCCGACACAATGCTTCTCAATCTGCACCTGCGGACGGGGCATCGGGTTTTGTACCGGCTCAAAACCTTCCGCGCGAATAATCCCTTCGACCTCTACCGAGGGGTACGGGGGATCTCCTGGGAGGATATCCTCTGGGATCGGGGAGAACACGCCTATCTGTGCGTCACCTCGACGGTGGACACCCCGTCCATTACCGACACCCGCTTCGTCAACCAGAAGACGAAAGACGCGATAGTGGATCGGATGCTGGAGAGGCGGGGCAGAAGACCCGATTCCGGACCGACGCGGGACAAGGCGGTGGTGCATGTTTTCTGGAAGGAAAACGACGTCGAGGTTTATCTCGATACCTCCGGCGAGCCGCTTTCCCGGCGGGGCTACCGCAAGATTCCGCTCGCGGCGCCGATGCGCGAAACCCTGGCCGCCGCGGTTATCGCCGCAACCGGCTGGGACAAAACAGGATTTTTTATAAATCCCATGTGCGGCAGCGGCACGCTCGCGATTGAGGCGGCGCTTCAGGCTGAGGGGATGGCGCCGGGATTGCTCCGGAGCAATTATGGGTTTCACCATCTGCGGGGGTTCGACCCAGTCGAGTGGCGTAAACTCCGTCTGCACGCGCGAGCCGCAAAACATCCAAGCAATGCCCGGATCGTCGCTGCGGATATCGATCCGGAAGCCATCGCTGCGGCGAGACAAAATGCCAAGACCGCCGGCGTGGAGCAGACAATCGAATTCACCGTCTGCCCGCTCGCCGAGACGCCCGTCCCCGGCGGCGGCGTGATCGTCGTCAACCCGCCCTACGGGGAGAGAACCGGAGACATTGCAACGCTGGGAGGACTGTACAAGGAAAT
The DNA here is from genome assembly GCA_019429105.1 of Syntrophobacterales bacterium. Lineage (NCBI taxonomy): Bacteria > Pseudomonadati > Thermodesulfobacteriota > Syntrophobacteria > Syntrophobacterales > Syntrophobacterales bacterium. Next base: position 48,562 of record JAHYJE010000003.1, on the reverse strand, counting down.
CGGCGATTTCTTCAAGCAGCGAGGGAAAGGGTGCAGCGGCTTCATCTTCACCGGCAACCTGACTTTGGCCAAGAGCATCGGCCTACGGACAAAAAGGCGCATCCCCTTTTACAACGGTGCGATAGAATGCCGTCTTCTCGAATATCCCCTTTACTGAAAGCGCCGGGGAATGCCTGCCCTGTTTCACCCGTTGTATCGCCGGCCTGGTTATGCTAAAAACTGCCGGCTTGAAAGGAGAACGCCCAATATGCTGTCCAACGATATAGTACAGAAAATCCGTGATGTTGTCGGCGCCCCCAACGTACTCGATGCCGAGCTTGATCTCTTCGGCTACTCCTACGACTCGTCGTTCGTCCCGCTTGTGCCGGCCAACAAACCGGAGCTGGTTGTCCGCCCTCTGACCACGGACGAGGTGTCGCGGGTCATGGCAATCGCCTCGGAACATGAAATTTTCGTAACGCCGCGGGGCGCCGCAAGCGGCCGCACCGGGGGCAGCATCCCGCTCAAGGGCGGCATTGCCCTTTCGCTGGACCGGATGAAACAGATCATCGAGCTCGACTACCGCAACATGATGGTTACAGCCGAGGCCGGCGTCCGCACGGTTGACCTCTACGACTGCTGCGCCGCCAAGGGACTGTTCTATCCCCCCGATCCGGCCAGTTGGAAATTTTCGACGATCGGCGGCAATGTGGCGGAAAACTCCGGCGGAATGCGCGCCGTCAAGTACGGGGTGACAAAAAACTATGTGATGGGGCTCGAGGTGGTGCTGGCTGACGGCTCGATCCTGCATACCGGCGGCAAGATGATCAAAAATGTCACCGGGTACGATCTGACGAGCATCTTTGTCGGTTCCGAGGGAACCCTCGGCGTGATCACCCGGGTACTGATGCGGCTGATTGCGATGCCGGAAAAACGGGGCACGCTGCAGGTCATGTTCGCCTCGCTCGACGACGGCTGCCGGATGATCCACGATATGCTGCAGGCGGGCATTGTCCCTGCCGCCTCGGAAATACTTGACAAAACCTGCCTCACGATCGCTGCCGAACGGCGGAACATGACACTCCCCGCCGACGCTGCCGCCGCGGTCATCATCGAAATAGACGGAAATGATGATCCGTCTTTGGATGCACAGACAAACAAAATAAAGAACGTTGCCCAATCCTGCGGGGCGCTTTTGTTTCGAGCCGCCGGCTCGCAACAGGAGGCTGACGAACTGTGGGCAATCCGCCGGGGAATCAGCTCGGCCATTTCCACCCTCGCCCCCGACCATTTCAGCGAGGACATCTCCGTCCCCCGCGACGCGTTTCCCGAGGTCGTGCGACTGATCAAAAAGATTGGAGAAAAACATGATCTGCTCATCGCGGTTTACGGCCACGCTGGCGACGGGAACCTTCATCCGTCGCTCCTCTGCGATATTTCCCGGCCGGGTGCAAAGGAAAAGGTGCACCAGGCGATTGAAGAGATCTTCGCCGCGGCGCTCAGCGTTGGCGGCACCCTTTCCGGGGAGCACGGCATCGGCATCACCAAGCGGCCGTACTTTGCCAATGCCGTAGGCGACATCGCCCTCAAAACGATGAAGGCCGTCAAGGCCGCGCTCGATCCCCAGGGATTGCTCAATCCCGGAAAAATATGGTGAAGCACTCGTGGCGGCGCTCCGTCACAAAAAAAGATAAAGAAGAGGAAACAATGGAGAAAGAAGCCAATGGCACGCTCCTTGAGGCGGCGGCAAAAAGAATACACAGTTGCGACCGCTGCGGCTCTTGCCTGACGGTTTGCCCGCTCTTCGGGGTAAAGGAAATCGAAGCGACCGGGGCAAGGGGGAAAAATTCGCTTGTTCTCGCCCTGGCCCGGGGGGGATTGAAGCCGACTCGGGCCTTGCAAAAGGCGGTCGATTTCTGCCTGTTGTGCCGGGCCTGTGTGGAAATCTGCCCGGCCAATGTTCCTACCGACGAGGCAATGGTTGATGTCCGCCAGCACCTCGTTGATCTGTTCGGCGGGCCAAGTCTGGAATACAGAATAGTCGGCGGCATCCTGAAGCGGCGGGGGGTTGTCTCGGCGGCGGCAAAAACCCTGGCGCTGCTGCGCCGCACCGGCCTCAATAGTCTCGTCCCGCACGGCATGGCGCCGGAGGAGTACACCCGCTCCCATTTTCTGGTTTCGTTCGCGGGACCCGCCGCCCTCGGCCGGCAGGCGCCTCCCTCCGACAAAACAGTGACCAAGGGCGCCCCCGTTTCCTATTTTCACGGCTGCGGCATGGAGATGATGTTCCCCGAAGCCGCCGCCCAAAGTCGGAAAATAATCGGAACCACCGCCCCCCTGGTTGAAAAAAGGAACGTCTGCTGCGGCCTGCCCCATCTGGCCCACGGCGAACGGCAGGATTTTCTCGCCCTTGCCCGTAAAAACATCGAAATCTTCGCTGACGCCGAGGTTGTCGTCACGGATTGCGCAAGCTGCGGCGCGACCCTTAAAAATTACGGCTCGTTCTTCACGGACGATCCGGAGATAAAGGAAAAGGCGGAAAGATTCAGCAACAAGGTTATGGACCTGACCGAATATCTCGCGCAGGCTGGTTACACCCCTCGCCAGAGGACAGACGCGGTTTTGACCTATCACGATCCCTGTCACCTGGCGCGTGGTCAAGGAATAACGAAAGAGCCGCGCGCGCTGCTCCGCAAAGCGGGAAATTTTGTCGAGATGAACGGGGCCAGCGTCTGCTGCGGCGGCGCCGGTTCGTTTCATGTCGATCATCCCGATACAGCGGCCAAGATTCTGGCAAATAAACAAAAAAATATCGAAGAAACAGGCGCTTCTCTGGTCGTAACCGACTGCCCCGGCTGCCTGATTCAGCTTTCCAAGGCGGCTGCGGCCTCCGGCGGGCTGTTCAAAGCCGTCCATATAAGCCAGGTGCTCTGAAGCCGCAACGGGCGCATCTTCACGGATATTTATAATTTTTTGGCGTAATCGATCATGTGACCGACGCCAAATCCCATTTTGCTGAAGAAATCGCGGAGCTGCATATCACGCTCGTCGATCGGTATCCGGAGCTCCCTGACCCCCAGTGATTTGTATTTTTCGATCAGCGCGTCGGCCAGTTTCTTCGCTACCCCCTTGCCCCAATGCTCGGGGTTTACCCCCATGATCAGGATAAGCCCTATCTCCGTCGGCGGCTCGCCGATGGAGGCCTTGCGGCTGATAATGAATCCCGCTACCTTGCCATTCATTTTCGCGACAAAGCTTGTCTCCAGCATCCCGGCGATGTCTCCGGTAATCATGTCCGCATAGCTGCTCGCGTTTTTCCCCCGGCCTATCCTGTCGATGGTCAGGATAGACTCCGTCGTCGCGTGGAGATAGGTGATCGCCTCCCCGATCCTCCTTATCTTCTTGTCAATCCCCAAAACGGCGTCAACGTCCTCGATAAGCATCTTCTGAACAATCACTGCGCTTTTCAAATCGTCCATACTGTGCACCTCCTTCGCAAAAGTTGACCGGCCAACATTTTAACCGCCGTGCTGTCTCCCGGATGGGCAGTTCGGCGAAATCATAAACGTCTGATCGAAAGAGAGAGGCCTTATGCCGCGATGTGTTTGGGAAGATTATGATTTGTTCATAGTAAAAAGCCGACGCGTCTGTCAAGAAAATTTTCCGGCGGAGGGTTGTTCAAGGAGGCGTGTTTGCAGAAAAGCCGCGGCAATAAATGGCTCTACATTCAGGGAGTCCTCCAGGCAGAGGAACGAACAAGTAGCCGCCGTAATTATGCTTTTGCCATCCGCCAGACCACAGCTCCCCCGTCCGCAAAATCTGCGAGGGAGTCACATAAAGCACATGCCCGGTTACGGCGCTCTTCGTAGGCGAGGCCTGGAAAAAGCGAGGAGGATTGGGCAGGGATGGAAAAGAAATCTTTCAGAAACCCGATATCCAGCGGCCGTACCCAACGGTAGTGGCTTACCGGCCCCTTATGCTCTGCCAGCGCCCGGCACGCCGCTTCGTAACTGGCGATCACCCGGAATTTGGGAGGGGTGTAACCGGTTCTCCGAAACGCCTCGTCCAGCAGATCCTCGTCCTGCGGGCCGACCAGCAGGGGATAGAAGGAAAAGGCCATTTCTCCTCCTTTTTTCAGACATCGAGCCGCTTCCCGGACGGCCTGGTCAACATCGGGAAAAACGAAAATGGAGGCATTGTAGAGTACATAGTCGAAGCGTTCCTCCCCCGCCGCCGTGCCGGGCGCCTCGCCGTCGCCCACCACTAGGCGGACATCTGCGAGATCGCCCAGTCGCTTTTGGCCAGCCTCGACCATTTTCGGGGAAAGGTCGATCCCCAGAACCCGGCAGCCGTAACGTTCACAAAGGACGCGCGCTGAAATGCCGCTGCCGCAGCCCAAATCCAGAACCGCTGAACCGGGACGTACGCCGACCCAGTCAGCCAGTTGTCCCGCCATTTCCGCAAATAAGCGATGCTTGTCTTCAAAATCCTGGTAAATTGCAAAGCTCTGATCGAAATTGGCGGCGACGCTCTGTTTGACCTTGCGGCTGAAATCCGGGGACTTCATCGTTTTTCCTCCGAATGTTTTCTGGCAGTTGCTGTTTTGCGGACAACCACCCGGTTAAAAATATTTTGGATATCAGCTTCCTTATCTTGAGTCGCAAAGGAAAATCACTTTGATAATTGAAGAATTCTATACGCTCCCCTGCCGACAAGGATGAAAACGATCGTTCCGACTGCCAGGTCAGGCAGTTTCGACCCTGTCAGATAGACAAGCACGCCCGCGGCAATAACGCCGAGGTTGGCAATTACATCCAACGACGTGAAGATCATGCTCGCCTGCATATGAGCGTCTTTACTCCGGGACTGCTGAAGCAGTTTAAGACAAATTGCATTGCCGGCCAGCGCGAGCAGCGAGATAATAATCATCAGGGAAAAATCGGGCATCTCTGCGCGTCCCCAAAAACGCCTGATAACCTCGGCAAACCCCAAAACGGCCAGCGCCATTTGGAAGTAACCGGCAACCTTGGCAATATTTTTTTTCCGTGAGACCGCTTTCCCGACAGCAAACAGCGAAAGCGCATAGACCAGGCTGTCAGCCAGCATATCCAGGCTGTCAGCAACAAGCCCCATGGAATCAGCAATAAAACCCGTGAGCATTTCCAGGATAAAAAAGAAAAAGTTGATGGCGAGGACTTGCCAGAGGATCCCTCTTTCCTGACGGCGGCTCTCTTTTCGGTCCTGCATATCAATCTCTTCCGAGGAAACAAATTTGGTGTCGAATTGGAGACTGTCGAGGGCAGCAAGGATGCTGTCATAGCTACCCGCGTGGCATACCTCCAACCTGCGGCCCGGTATATCAAACTGCAGGGATTGGATATCAGTCAGGCCCGCCAGTTTCATCCGGATCATCTGCTCTTCAGCCGGGCAGTCCATCCGGGATATGTGGAATGTCGTTTTCAACATAATTTTTTTACTGCTCTCCTTTTTGTCTTCACCCTATATTTTTCAGTGATCCCCGTCGATAGACACCTGATAGAGGCAAATGCCTCGTATCACTTGAGGGCACGCTTTGTTGGCTTGCCTGCTCGCTTACACATGACTTGGTGTTTGGGTTAATACCTTGACTTCACGATTAATTTTGTTGCTCAATTCGCCTTCTGCAACTTCCAAATCATAGCGGACTTGCAAACGAAGCCAAACTGCCGCACTTGTGCCAAAATAACGGGCAAGACTCATGGCAGTATCAACGGTGACTGAACGTTCACCATTAACAATCTGACTGATACGAATTGGAGTAACGCCGATGTCATGCGCCAAGCTATACTGACTTAAGCCAAGAGGCTTCCTAAAATCTTCCGGCAAAATCTCGCCAGGGTGAATAGGTGATAAAGTTTTGTCCATCGTATTTTCTCTCATCCGTGATAATCCACAATCTCAAAATCTTTTGCCGACTTTGCCGCCTGTGGACTTTCGAAACCTTGCAAGCAGGGGAACTATTGGATGTGACTTATAATATCGGGACAACCATTTATCAAGCATTCTTTTTTTGTCTTTCCGTATATCACGCCAATTTCAATGTCATTTCCACTCAGAAGGTTAAATTATCACAACGGTCACGCCGGCGTCGCAGGCGGGATGTGATGGACATCGGCAATGGTCATGAAAAATGGTTCCGCCATGAACAGCCAATCCGCTGATGAAGCCGCCGTTGCGTCGAGCATCCGCATTCAGGATTGCCACGTTTACAAAGATTGAAATACCGCTATTTCGTCCATTTAATCAGCAAATAGCGCTGCACATGAAGATTCGTTTTGCGCAAAAATCGATAAAATGGTCGCCTTCCCAATGCCCTGAGCGGCTGTTTCGAAAAATTGCTGCGCCGCAACAATAATTAAAACATCGGAGCCAATTGCAAAACTATTTGTCATTCCCGAAAGCGGAGCTTAATGTACACAATGCTTCTATCGGGAATACGGTTTTTCAAGCAGTTAGAACCAGATTATGAACATTAAACTTCGTTTTCCCGCTTAAAATCATTGCGGGAATGACAGAATGTGAGAGTTTTGCAATTGCCTCATTAGATCATAGATAAAAGCGAACGAAAAAGATGAGTGGCGGTGGCCAAGGATTTTGCCGCGAAGCGCCACCGCCCGCTTCCTGCTTGGTTATTGTGCCGATGGTATTTTATCCCCCGTTGAACACGTCAGGTAAGGCAAACCTGAATATCGATCATGCCGTGGTTTACGGACAGAACGGCTTCGCAGGACTTTTCCGGTAGGCTGAAGACAAGTTCCTCAATGTTGATCGTTCCGGCTTCCATCTGCGCCAGTAATTCCATGGGGTCGTGGTTGAAGGCTACGCGGCAGGATGGCGGGGCCTGGCGGTCCGGATCGGTCGTTTGGACATCCATCAGTTTGGCAGCGTAGCCGAAGTAGCTGATGATGTCCGCGGCAACGCTGCCCAGCAGGGAATTGCCTGTTTCCTCAAAGAGAGACGCGACGAAATCCCGTTGCGTTCGGACGAGGCACTCGGAGGGGTGGGCTTCCAGCCAGGCGGCGAAGCGTTCAAAAAAACATGCAGGCGACATTTCCAGTGGTTCCACGATGATATCGAACCAGGGCACGGCCTGGCCTTGGTTGTAGAAAACATCGCAGCCCTGAGCGATTCGAGCGGCCAGCGCCATGTCCTCACGGCTGAAGGTCGGCGAGGCGATCACCTGATAGGGGCTGCCGGGCTCGTGTTCCAAATGCCAAGCCGGCGCTGTTTCGGCCAGGCGGGTGCCCGGCAGGACGGCGAGGCGGAAGATGTCCAGGTGATTGGGAACGAGGGTCATGGCGAAATCAACGCTCGTGCGGAAACCTTCCAGGGAGTCGCCGGGCAGCCCGTAGATGAGGTCGAAGCCATAGGTAACGTCGGCCTTGTGCAGGAGAAGTATCTTGGCCTCGAAATCGGCTATATCGAAACTGCGACCGATGTTTTGGAGCACCTTATCGTGAACGCTCTGCAGGCCTATCTGCAGGGAGCATCGGATGGCCGCAAAGAGCCGGGCCATTTCCCGGTCGATGAATTCGCTGCGAATCTCGAAAAAAAAGTGTATATCCGGGGCCTTCAAGGCGATCAGGCGCAGTATCTGCCTGGCCTTTGCCTTGTGGTAGTTGAATGTGGGATCCAGTACGAAGACCTCGCTGACGCCGGCGGCGGCGAAGAGTTCCAGCTCGGCTTCCAGCCGGTCCGGGGGAATCCGGCGGACACCCAGTCTGCCGCGGGATTCGAAGCAAAAATCGCAGGTGAAGGGGCAGCCGCGGGACAATTCCCAAAGCACACCGCTGTAGTTGGCCAGTTGGAGGGCGCCCTCCAGAAAAGGGGAGGGCAGGGTGGCGAGATCCTTGACGGAAATCGGGTTTGCGGAGGCAGCAATCTCCCGCGGCGTCGCGCCCTTGAGAAGGCGACCCACGGTCTCGACGATGAGCTCTTCCCCTTCGCCGGCCAAAACAAAATCCAGCGCGGGATCGCTCCCGACGCCCACCGGATCCGCCGTGACTTCGGCCCCGCCGGCAAAGAGGACAAGCCCCGGCTGGCGTTGTTTCAGAAGCGAGGCCACCTCCAGGCTCAGGCTGCGATTCCAAACATACATCGAAAACCCGACATAATCCGGATCCAAGGCAAGGATTTGGTTTGCACACTCTACAACGGTTTGATTTAAAAAGAGATTAACGATGCGTGTTTGTATCTTCCGCCCGAATGATCTCTTCAGCATAGCGGCGAGCATGGCAGGCCCCAGCGGCATGGCCCTGGCAGATGCCTTGATATGGATGGCCGCTAAAACCAGCTTCATTGTTTTGCCTCCTGACGTATTATTCCAGTTTCTATTTTGCTTATCGCCTCCTGAAGATTGAAAACAGGCTCCGCGCAGGCGTCGGTATTTTTGAATATTGAATGCCATTCAGCCATTGTTTTAATGGATATGTCGGCATAATCGCCTTCGCCGGTCGTTAATCTTTTTATGTACGCAGTCAGCACGGCGATGACAAGATTCTTGGAGTCGGCTGCGATATCCGCAATCTGTATCCCGCTCAGCAACGGCCCTGAATCCTTTCTTCCCGAAAATGATTCAATTCCGGATAACGCGAGATAATTGATATCATGCCCCGCTCTGTCCGCGTAACCGCCTGTCTGGCCGTAGCCCGTCAGGGAACAGTAAATGATCGAGCTTTTAACCCGTTTCAGCCTGTCATATCCCAGCCCGAGCCTTTACATCACGCCGGGCCTGAACTGCTCAAGCACGATATCGTATTCCCCGAGAAGTTTGTAAACGATCTCCTTCGCTTCATCGCTTTTTAAATTCAAGGCAAGGGATTTTTTGCCTCGATTTACCCGCGCGTAAACGGCGGACATACCTTCCTGTATCGGAGGAGTAATCCGCATAAGGGCGGGATTATTAAAGTTCTCAACTTCAATAATCTCAGCCCCCATATCGGACAGCATCATGGTACCATAGGGACCGGGAAACAGATAGGTGAAGTCAAGAATCTTCATGCCATGCAGTGGATAGTTCATTGTTCCTGCCATCCCCCCAAAACCGGACCGGCAGGATATCGAACGCATGCAGAATCTCGACGGGAACATAGGAGCAGAGCGTTCCAAACACCAGACGCCCGCTTTTCTCTTTCTCCTCCCGCGCGATTTCCTTGTGACGGTAAACCAGATCTGCTAATTCCGGATCCATATTTCTCCCTTTTTACATCATACCTCGTCCCCGCTATTGTTTCTTCGCTGGCTGTATCAGAACCTGTAAAATATCAACTACCGAGTTTTGTATTGCTGCAGTCCGGTACAATCAATCAAGCGGTCGAGGTTACGTGAGGTAAATACCTTGCCTCTCGTTGCGATAAGCATCTTCTTCATGTCCTCACGACGTACCCCGAACCCTCGCCCGGCAATGCAGGCAATTACCTCGAATTTCGGTTTATCCGTTGGTTGCCCGGCCATGCTCAGCGCCCCCAGATGCTGGATTCTGGTGGCCTTATCACGGGCCGTGCCGTCGTCTTCCGTAATTTTTGCCTCGATGATGATCTGGGGATTAAACTCACTCGGGACGATGAAATCGGGTGTCTGGTCGAAGCCGGGTATTCTCTCCGCCCGCTTTGTTTTCCGGTAACTGATGCCAGCTTTGCTCAACGCATCCTCAACGGCTGCCTCAAGGCTGTCTCCGACAAGATCACTGACGGAATCGCGGTGACCGGCAAAAGGTCGCCCAAGAAAACGCTCGTAGAGAAGCATGGCATAGGGAACGCCCATTCCCGCAAGCGTCTGTACTCCGGAAATGCCTGTTTTTGTATCAGCCTTGTCGAGGCGATGGATTTTATCGGTTGTAGCCGGGGGTGCTCCTTCTTTCAGCAGCCGGCAAGCAGTGTCTATCAATGCCTTCACTCGTTCAACGGTGACTTTACCGTCGGCAAGAGGAGAAAGGGGTGATAAACGTATTTTTCGGTCAAGGGCGCGGACAAAGCCCTGGCTGACTTCAACACCTGTCTGTAGAGTGGCGAGATACGCCCATTCCGGCGGCGTGAAGCCCAGCATGGTCCGTAATACCAGGATCACAATGGGGGCTTCAAAAGTCTTTTGAAACAGCGATTCGGGTTTAAGGAAGGTGAAGCCCTTGGTGGCTTGTTTCAGCGCCTCGTAACCCTGTTCGAAAACGGGGTAGTCGATGAAACCGAGGCCTTTCGGCATGATGAGAAATTCCGATTCGAGGCACGAAAAAACCGCGGTAACGAACGTGTCGATATCTGCCTGAACTTCGGCAAAAGGTAGTTCAAAAGGATATTTCATCACCAACTCCTCCATATAAAGTCCTATTTTCCTGAACATAATCATTCTGCTGAAGCCGCGGCGCATTCAGGTACCTTTCCGCCAGATGATCCTCGATACATTTCAGTGCCCGTCCTTGCCTCAGCTCAGCAGCCGCGATGGCGAGTTTTGCCGACGCCGGTTGCGTCTTGTCCCAGGCCACGCGAAGCCGCCAGACGGCAAGACGGGCCAAATGGCCGTAGATAATGCAACGGATGTCGCCGCGGGTCGGTTTAAGGCCGCCGATCTTCAGTTTATCCAGATCATCCAGGACCAGGGCGGCAATCTGTTCCGGCGATTCCGCAAGCCATTTGCGCGGTATCGTTCCGGTCGAACGGCAGACAAAAACCGTATCCACGATCGACGAACCGGTGCCGCTGATATGGATCGATGCACTCATTTCCGCCGGGCAGGGGATGGAAGCGGAGCAGGTCAGTCCGGCATCCAGGATCGCCACGATCACGGGATGATACGCCTCCAACTTGTTGTGATGGTAGGTGAAGGCCATCGGTCTTCCCGGTTTCAGGGCCTTGGCCATGTTCTGAAAGACGTCGGACAATCCGAGGGTAAAGTGTTCAAGACCTCGTTCCATCGTGATATTGCCGGTCAATTCGTCAGGGTTGCGAGTAGAGCAGAACTGAAATATCGGGTTTTCCGGACTGACCAGTTTCCGAACCCAGACATAACAGAAATCCATCAACTCGGCGTACTGGACGTTGCCGAAATAGGGGGGATCGGTAAAAACGCCATCAAGACTGTTGCCGGGCAAATCCGCATTTGTGGCGCTCCCGCAAAGAAGATGAACGCCACGGGGTTCTGTGGTCGAATCGCCGTTTCTCCGGTCGCCAATCCATTCTTCCGCGATGGGTGTCTGGATTTTTCTGCTCCCTTCATGGCGGGTCTCGAAGGGGTGATCGCAGTAGGCCTTTGCTTTCACGTATTTCTCCAGGATGTTTGACCAACCGCCGCTCCCCACGCTCGTGCCGCCGCCGTTGGCGATGCCGAGGAGGTTCGATTCACACTGGATCAGCCCGACGGGAAAACCATGAACGGAGAAAATATCGAGAGACTTGAGAGCCATGGCATCGTATCGGCAAAGCATGTTCTGATAGCGCAAGAGATCCGAAAGGTTTGTGATCAGCGCGTTTCTGATCCGTTCATCCCGCTCCTCGGCAATGGCCCGGCAACTCAGTTCCAGACCCAGCAATTGGCGGTTATTGAACATCTCCCGGTATCTCTTGTACCCCCAGCGAAGGAGACGGTCGGTTTCGTCGCCGTGCAGGATTTTGTCATCGGGGACATGGGCTGTTCCGATTTGTTCAAGCATGGAGGAAGCCCAGGTGTAATGAAGCAGGTCGTTTTCATCCGGCCGTTTGAAGAAACGACCTTGGTGGGTCGCCTTGCAGCGGCGGCAATGATATTCGATGGCGAACATGCGGTGACTGGGTGGGCCTGCGGCCGGGTTTGGGTAAACATTAACCTTCCCGCATCGGGGGCAGGTGCAGTTGCTTCTTTTTGCCGGTCCGGCGAGGGATATTTTGCCGCCACAGGACTTGCATATACCTGGATTTGTTCGGTCTTCGACGCCGTTCAAGTCTCCGCAGGCTGAGCAGATGAAAACATTCTCCGGATGCCGCCGGTTTTCGGCCAGCAGGTAGCCGGGAAACAAGTCGAATTCATGACCGCAATCGCGGCAGTGCTGCTTTTTCACCCAGAGGAAATACTTGACGTGAGCGTCCGGGGAGCCGCATTCCAGACATTGGGTGCGGTAGAAGGCGCCGATCTGTGCCTCCAGGCCACGGGTAAGATTTTCCGCCGATTTTCGGTACTTTCCCAAATCAAGATGTTCGATCTCACGGTTCACAATCCAGTAGGCCATCGGATTGATGTCATAGCCGGTCACATCGCAGCCAACGCGGTTAGCCTCGATGAGCGGCGTGCCGCCCCCCATGAAGGGATCGGCGATGGCGATTCCTTTCAGGTCGTTTGATCTGTAGAAAGCTTCCCGAAGAGGTTTGTCGCTGAATTCTGAAAGGATAAGACCCCGGAACAGCGTACCGGGCCGGCGGGCAAACCACTTATGTACGGCAATGATAGGGCGATAGTTCTGCTGGATCTGTTTTTCCCGCAGGGCAAGGTCGGAAATAAAGGGAATGTCGAATTTTTTTTCGATGGACATGATGTGCCTATAATCTTTTCTCCGAGGCAATGCAACCTTTCGTCACGTTCCATTCCTTTGGCTAAAATAGCTTTTCCCGATCTCGATCCTCCGTTGAAAACTCCTGAAGGTCCAGCGCGGCGATCCACTCCATGTGCAGGGTTTGCTCTCTATAAGCGAAGCAAATACCTCCAGGCGGCCTGCGCTCCGGGCGCCTCCCGCTCCTGTCCGGGCGCGTACTCGTGAAAGAGAAGCCGCCCTTCCGCTTCCGGCCACTGGGCGACGCCAAACGCCATGGCGGCCTTCTCCCGTCGGAATGTTTCAGCATCAGCCAGATTCCAGCAGGTATTGACGAACATTTTTCCCTCTCCGTCGCACAGATCAACCTCGCTGCCGTTGGCATAATAGAAAAGATCCTTGCGGCTGCGCCGGTTCTCCAGGAATACCACGGTCTCCAGTTTGTGGCCCAGATCACGGTTCGGAAACGGCTGGTAGGCGGCAATCAGTCCCGTGTCAATCACATGCAGCTTCTTGGGATTGTGCTCCTGCTTCCGGAGCGAGGCTTCCCGTTTCGGCTGCAGAAACGCCAGAAAGGCGTCCTCAAGGTAGCCGAGATAGTCAAAGAGGGTGTTCTTGGAAACGTTATACCCCAGAGATGCGAAGTCCTTGTGCAGTTTGCTCACGTTCAGGAGCGAACCGGTATTGCGGAAGCAGTGCCGCAACAGATCGCGCATCAGCTTCTCGTTGCGCACCCCATATCGTTCCACCACGTCCCGGTAGAGCATCAGAGACGAATACTCCTCCAGAATCAACGGCCGCAACGCCTCATCGGCTAGCACGATCTCCGGAAAGCCGCCGCAGGACAGATACGACTCCAGTTCATGGCGAAGGCGGCTCTCATTGTCGGCGCTGTGCGGCACGACCTCGATCTCCCGGAACATCAGATATTCCCGGAAAGAGAGCGGGAACACTTCCAGGGTAATGCTGCGGCCCCGCAAGGCCGTGGCCAGGTCGCGCGTCAGCAACTGCGAAGAGGCTCCGGTGATGAACACCTCCACGTCTTCCGTGTCGCAGAGGCGGCGTATCCACCGCTCCCAGCCGGTCATCCTCGAAATTCAGATACATGATCCGACGACGATCAACCCTTTGCAATGCCAGCCTCTGGATGGCATCAAAGAACAGGAACGTCTTGCCGGACCGTCTGACGCCGGCCAGACCGACAACTTTGCCGGTGCCGGTGGGGATAACCAGTTCCCGTGGTTTGCAGGCAGGCAACACCCTTTCGACGAATTGACGGATGACGTATTTTAAGTTATCGCTGATCATATGTTCAATATGGCATATGTCATCCCTGTTAGCAAAGACAATTATTGCCACCCTTTTGCTCTATCCCGTTGAGATACATCCAAACGACGAAAGTCTCGTCTTTCAAAGGTTTCTCTATTGGGCCTCTTTCCGCAGGATCTTCTTGTCGATCTTGCCCACGAAGGAGATTTTATTATCGGGTTGAGCCGACGGCGAAATGTTTTTCCATGCCTGAAAACTTCGCTTTATGGACATTCTGCGGTAAGCTTGTCGAGTTCATCGGCCATGCCGCAATCTGCCAGCGCCGCTTTTGTCGGCAGGCCGCTTTCGGGATCTATTTTCATAATTTCATAGAAACGCGCCTTCATCTTTTCCAGATCAAAACGGGCGCCATCCGCCTCGCCGCCGCTTCCCGGCGCCCGCATCCGCGGGGTTAAATCATCGTCCTTCCCGCTCAAACCGTAGCGGCCGTTGATCAGCCGCTTCAGGTAGAAAATCCGCCGTCCCGCCCTCAGGAATTCTTCGGCATCCCACTCGTAACCGGCAACGGTTTTGAAGAGGGCAAGCCAATCCGGAATCGTCACCTCGGCATCGGCAAACTGGCAGAAACAGGCGCTGTTTTCGATCGCCCCCAGCGCCACGGAAACCGCGGCCGCCGCTGCCTTGTCTTTTTCTGACTGCGGCTCCAGGATGTACTCGAAGCCGATCTCCGGATAGTAGCGGGCGCCCATTTCTATAAACAGCATCGGATCGGCGACATGGCACGTCCCGCGAGCGCTCATCGCGTAGGTCAAGGCCAGCCCGTAACCACCCCCCCGGGGGTCGTGCATCGGCGCTTCGAGCCCCTTGCTCTGCGCGGTGTAGTCGAGCCCCTTGCCCAGTCTGCGGGCCGCCTCCCGGCTGCCCTCCGCCAAAAGTGCGCCCAATTTTCCCTCTTTTTTGACGATTGCCGGCAGCAGAATATCAAGCACCGCCGTCATGTCTCCCCAGTGCAGCGCCAGTCCGCCTGTGTCCTCCCGGGTCAGATCGCCCTTCTCAAAGGCCTCCATCGCCCAGGCGATCGTCGCCCCGCAGGAGATTGTATCCACCCCGGAATCGTTGCAGAGCCGGCTGGCCTTGCAGGTTGCGGCCAAATCCAGCGACCCCAGCAGCGTGCCGAAGGCGACGATTGTCTCGTATTCCGGTCCTCCTCCTTCCGGCACCGCAAACGGCTCCTCCTTCACCTCGACAATCCGCTTGCAGGCAATCCCGCAGTACAGGCAGCCGGTGCGCCGCGTCAGATATTTTTCCGTAAGCGTTGTCCCGTTAAGCGCCTCCGCGGCCTCCTCCCAGAAATTGGAAGTCCAGTTTTTAACCGGGACATCGCCGCTGTAAACGCCGCCGATCAGATTCGCCGCAGTGCCGTTTTCGCGCAAGACGCTCGAGGCCAAGGCGTCGTTTATCCGTCCGTTCAGATCTCCCCGGAGGATTTCGTACCCTTCGGCGTCGGCAAGCGCCATCTCCTTTTTGCGTGCCTTGACGACGACCGCCTTGAGGTTCTTGGCGCCCATCAGCGCCCCGAATCCCGCCCGGCCGGCCGCGTTTTGCCCCTCATGAATGATATTGGCGAACTTCACGCCGTTTTCCCCGGCCGGTCCGATCATCATCGAACGGCTGTCCTTGCCGAAACCCTCCTTGAGCAATCTTGTCGCCTCCTCCGTGCCGCGTCCCCAATACTGGGCAGCCGGCAGAAGCGTGACCTGCTCGCCCTCGATGCTGATCAGGGAAGGTTCAGCCGCTCTCCCGGTAACAACCAGACCGTCAAAACCGCAATAGCGCAGCTCCGGCGCGAAATAACCGCCGCAGGAGGAATCCCCCCAGTGTCCGGTGAGGGGGGAGCAGCCGGCGACGCTGCCGCGGCTCGCGCCGGACAGTTTCAAACCGGCAAACGGGCCGTTCATGAAGATCAGCATCGCCTCGGGAGCCAACGGATCAAGGGAGAAGTCCCCCCGCTCCTGGAAGATTTTGGCCGCCAGTCCGCTGCCGCCGATGTAGAGACGATACCATTCCTCGGGCAGTGTTTCTATTGCGATCGAGCGTGTACTGAGGTTGATGTTGATGATCTTTCCGGTATTGCCTTTCATCGCTCGCCTCCTCTTGTTTTTTAGCAGTTTCCCCCGGACTTTTCTCTTGGCAGGAGCAGCGCCTGACTGGACAGGGCGCCACGATTATTTGACGATCTTGTCTTCCATCCCCAGCTCTTTCAAAACCTGCTCGTAGATAACGGCAACCTTTTTGAGCTTCGGGGCCAGCTTCAAGAGCCCGGTCGCAGAACCCTTCACCCGGATCTTTTTGCGGGTGATCGCCATAACCGGGTTGAGCTTGTTTAGCCAGGACAGATGGGCGTCATCCGCGGAGAGGCTCATGATCAAATCCGGCGCGCCCGGAGGATCGCCGGCGCCGAATTCGTACTTGCCGTTGCGGGTGTCAACCCAGATCGCGCAGCCCGGCCCGCTTTCAGAATAATCGAAAAGTATTAGTTGATTGACCTTTTTCATCGACTCTCCCAGCTCCGGATCATTGGCCACTCCTGCGAAAAGCCCTGTGATTGCGGTTACCGCCTCTTGTGAATCCTTCCAGTATAGCATGATTTTTCTCCTTTCTAATGAGCCTGCTGATAGAGGGTTAAGATATCGTCTTCCTCGACATACCGCGGATTGTAGCCGATCTGCCCGTCGGCGGCTGCGAGCTCCACCAAGGGCTGCAGGGCGTCCCGGTCCGTCGGAACGGCGAAATCCTTCAGCGTCTCGGACAAGCCAATCGTCGCCAGCAACTGTTTCACCGCCTCGACGGCTGCTGCGGCGGCCATCTGTGGATCCATCTTTCCGACCTCGATCCCCATCGCGTCGGCAATCATCCGGAATTTTTCGCTTCTTTCATCAATAATATTGAAGGCCATTACATGCGGCAGCATGATCGCATTGGCCAGCCCATGAGGGATTCCATAAAGGGCGCCGAGGGCATGGGCCAGGGCGTGCACCGCCCCGGTCATCGTGTTTCCGAACCCCATGGCCGCCATCGTGCTGGCCAGCATCATATTGCCTCGGGCTTCGCTGTTTTGGGGTTCGCGCACCGCCTTAGGCAGATATTTGAAGATCAGGCGGATCGCGTGCAGCGACAGTGCGTCGGCAATCGGTTCCGCGCCGGTGGAGAGCGCCGCTTCTATCGCATGGGTCAGCGCATCCATCCCGGTAAACGCGGTTATTTTGGGGGGAAGTTTGAAGGTCAGCTCCGGATCGAGCAGCGCGAGATCGGCGTTGCAGTAAGGATGCGTGACCGAAAGCTTCGCCTTCGCTTTGGTATCGAGGACAACCATCGCGCTGGTGATTTCGCAACCGGTTCCCGCCGTCGTGGGAAAGGCGATATGGGGGGCAAGCGGCTTTGCCCCGTCCCACAGCCCCGCCTGATCGGCGAGGGGTTGAAAGTCATGATCGCCGCTGCCGATCATGATGTTCACCGCCTTGGCGGTGTCCATCACGCTCCCGCCGCCAACGGCAATCAGGCAGTCGGCGTTGACGCTGCGGTAAAAGGCCGCCCCGGCGTTGATTACCTCGATCCGGGCGTCCTGCAGAACGCCGTCAAACACGCCGGCCAGCTCCAAAACGGAGTTTTTGACCTCGGCGATGACCATCTCCGCAACGCCCGCATTGACGAGCCCCCGGTCGGTAAAGAGGGCGACTCTCGTTCCACCGAGTTGCGACATCTCAAAGCCGATCTCCTTGCGAACGCCCGGCGCGTAGAGGATCCGCGGCCGGTTTACCCAGGTAAAAAAAGGTTCAAAGGCAATTTCCGGATATTTCATCTTTCACCTCCATCAGTTTTAACTTACGGTCGGTTTCCTCGGATATTACTCTCTTCTTCCCTTATCAGCTTGAATATTTTATTTTTTATTTTACCGTGGGCCGGGAATGGGCGGAAAGATCGGCCTTTCTGAGGCGGATGCTTCCCGGCGTAATCTCCACCAACTCGTCTTCAGCGATAAACTCGATGCACACATCGAGCGACATGAGCCGCGCCGGGCGCAGGATTACCGTCTGATCGGAAGTCGAAGCCCTCATGTTGGTCAGCTTTTTCTCCTTGACGATGTTGACGTCAATATCCACCGTGCGGTTGCGCTCCCCGACAACCATCCCGGCATAAACCTCCGTGCCGGGGGAAATAATCAGCTCGCCGCGATCGGCCATCGCATGGCAGGCATAGGCGGTCGTTTTCCCCGGACGGTCGGCAACAAGCGCGCCGGTCAGCCGCTGAGGGATGGGACCGGCCCATGGCTCGTAGCCTTCAAGCAGCGTGTTCATTACCCCGGAGCCTTTCGTATCGGTCAGAAAATGGCTCCGGAAGCCAATGAGCCCCCGCGACGGGACGATGAATTCGAGGTTCACCCGCCCGCTGCCCTTGTTGACGAGACTGACCATCCGCCCCTTGCGCGCCGCCAGTTTCTCGGACAGCACCCCGATAAACTCCTCCGGGACATCGATAAACACCCTTTCCACCGGTTCGAACTCCTTGCCGCCCTGCATTTTGGTGATGACGCGGGGCTTCGAAACCATGAACTCATACCCTTCCCGACGCATGGTCTCGATGATGATCGCCATCTGCAACTCCCCCCGCCCGCAAACCTCGAAGGCGTCTGCCCGTTCCGTCGGCTTGATCCGGACCGCCACATTGCGCAGGGTTTCCCGTTCCAGCCTGTCCTTGATATGGCGGGAGGTGAGGAATTTCCCCTCCCGACCGGCCATCGGCCCGTTGTTGACAAAAAATAGCATCGACACCGTCGGCTCATCAACGTTGATTCGCGGCAGGGGCTGGGGGTTTTCCAGCGAGGAAATCGTGTCGCCGATATTCAGATTCTCCACCCCGGCAAAGGCGGCGATATCGCCGGCCTCTATTTTTTCGACGGCCACCTTCTTCATGCCGACAAACGTATAAAGGGCTGAAAATTTAACAGCTTGTGTTGCGCCATTTTCGCCGCAAAGGGTATAGGCCTGGCGGAGTTCCAGAACGCCGTTCATCAGACGCCCGACGGCAAGCTGCCCGACGTAGGAGTCGTAATCCAGATTAGTTACCAGAAACTGCGGAACCGCCGCGTCGTCCGCCTCCGGCCCGGGGATGGACGTCACTATCGCCTGAAAGAGCGGCGTCATGTCGTTAGAATTATCCCCCAATTTGACGTGGGCGACGCCCTTTTTGGCGTTTGTGTAGAGAATCGGAAACTCGATCTGCTTTTCCGTGGCGTCGAGATCGATGAAAAGGTCGTAAACCTCGTTGATTACCTCCTCGATTCGCGCATCCGGGCGGTCAATCTTGTTGATGATCAGAATGATCGGGAGTCCGCGCGCCAGGGCCTTTTTCAGCACAAAGCGGGTCTGGGGAAGGGGTCCTTCGCTCGCGTCAACGAGGAGAATCGCCCCATCCACCATATTGAGACTCCGCTCGACCTCGCCGCCGAAGTCGGCATGGCCGGGGGTGTCAACGACATTTATTTTCACATCCTTGTAAAGAATCGCCGTGTTTTTGGCCATGATCGTGATTCCCCGCTCTTTTTCGAGCTCCATGGAATCCATGACGCGCTCCTCGATGACCTGATTCTCGCGAAACGTGCCGGTCTGCCGTAAAAGCCCATCCACAAGCGTTGTCTTGCCGTGGTCAACATGGGATATGATGGCGATATTGCGTATTTTTTCTTTTCTCATCTGCTTTCTTTCAATCCTTCCCTTATGTATGTTCCTGATTTGTAAATTGTCTATTGCTGTGCGGCTGCTGACCCCTCCCCGGAGGAACTGCGCCGGGGTTTTCTCGTCCTCGGCCGTTTTTTGCCTGCACCGCCATTCGGCGCCACCGCCGCGGTTATCGCCACGCTTATGGACGGCGACTGAGGCGCCTTGTGCAGCGTTTTGTTGTAGTAATCATCCAGAAGCATCGCGATCAGCGGGGAATCTTCTTCCGCTTCGGAAAGGGTTCTGCCCAGAGAAATGAAGCGCCGCATCCTTTCCCGCTCGAGGTTGTCGCGCGACCGGAGATCAGCTTCCAGGCCGGCGATGACCCGCTGGGCGACGATCTCCGCGACATCATTTTCCTCGGGGAGTTTTCGTTCTTCCATATCGGTGATGTTGAAACTGCGAGCAATGGCCTTAAGCGCAAACTGCTCCATCCCGGCCGCCAGGGTAATCGCGGTGCCGCTTGCCCCCACCCGCCCGGTTCTTCCCGCCCGGTGGATGTAGAGCTCCGGGTCCTCCGGCGGTTCATATTGAAAGACATGGGAAAGATCGGGGATGTCAATCCCCCGGGCTGCCACGTCGGTTGCCACCAGAAAACGCAGGTCGCCCTTGCGGAGCCTCCCCATGACCTTTTCCCGGTCGCCCTGGGAAAGATCGGAGCTGAGTTCATCGGCATCGTAGCCAAAGCGTTTCAACACCACGGTGACAAAATGGACCGTCGAGCGCATATTGCAAAATATGATTGCCGAAATCGGGTTTTCCATCTCAATGATTCTTATCAGCGCCCGTTCCTTCTGCACTCCCTGAACAATGTAGAAAAGGTGCGCTGTATTGGCGACATGGATATGGTCGCGGCTCAGACTGAGGAAATCCGCCTTGCCCAGAAACTCCTCGGCCAGCCGGATGATAAAAGGCGAAAAGGTCGCGGAAAACATGCACCCGTTGAGGGGGTGCTTGGGGAGAAACTGCTGAACCCTTTTCATGTCCGGATAAAACCCCATCGAAAGCATCCGGTCTGCCTCGTCGAAGACGAAAATGCTCAATTTGTCGAGCTTCAGGGCGCCTTTGAGGAGGTGATCCAGAATGCGCCCCGGCGTTCCGACAACAAGCTGCGCCCCGGCGCGAATGGCCTCAAGCTGGGGTTCGTATTTGACGCCGCCATAAACGACGACTGTTCTGAGTCCGCTCCCCTCGGTTAAAAGCTCCGCTTCCCGGGAAACCTGCAGGGCAAGCTCCCTTGTCGGCACCAGAACCAGCGCCTGGCACGCCTTTTTCTGCGGATTTATCCTCTCGATGATCGGCAGCAAAAAGGCGCCTGTCTTGCCGCTCCCCGTCTGCGACTGCACCATCAGATTCCTGCCGGCCATGATATAGGGAACGGCCTGGGACTGAACCGGCAGCAATCCCGTCCAGCCGGCCATCGCGCATGCCTTCTGGAGGCGCGGCGAAAGGTCGGAAAGGGTAATTGCGGCAAGCGGGTTTTCCGGATGTTCTTCATCGCCATTGCGCACCGGTTGTTCCAACTCCATTGTTTGACTATTTGCTGTCTGATTTTGCTCCTCTTTATAATCCTCTTCCATCTCTCACCTTCTGCCCTGCTCGGGCGTTATCTATCTCTTTTCCCCGGGTCTTTTACCCGGAGAACCCTCTCCATCGCCATTCCTGACGGATTCTTCGCCAAGGGCCGCAGCCATCAGAATACTTCATACTCAGCGGCTTAAAGTCAACCGACCCGCATACCGCTATACGCCGGCGGCGGGATATTGTCAAGTAATTTGCTGTCTAAGTTACGAATATCTGTATAATTTAAATAGACAGAGGCCTCCCTGCCTCAAGCGGAAGAAGCGTAAATGTCAGTTTTAATGGAATCGCGTCCTTATATTTTTATGGTGGTTCAAAAAATAGTCGTTTCATGCTATACGTACTACAGCGTTATGAAAAAGGAGAAAACCACAAAATATGCCAATTTATGAATTTTACTGTGAAAACTGCAACACCGTCTTTAATTTTTTCTCCCGGGGCGTAAACACGCAGGCAGCCCCCATCTGCCCGCGCTGCCAGGGTCCTCTGAAGCGGCAGATGTCTCTCTTCGCAAAGGTCTCCAGGGGCAAAGAAGAATCCGCCGGCGAGGAAATGCCGCAACTCGACGAGGCGAAGATGGAAAAGGCGATGGCGATGCTGGCCGGCGAGACTGAGAAAATGGACGAAAACGATCCGCGCCAGGCGGCGCAGTTGATGAGGAAGCTGAGCGACGCCGCGGGAATCTCCTTCGGCGACGGCATGGAAGATGCCCTGAACCGTTTGGAGCAGGGGGAAGATCCGGACCGCATTGAAGAGGAGTTGGGCTCGCTTCTGGAGGCGGAGGAGCCGGTTTTATTCAATAAAAAAGGGAGCGGCCGAAAAAGAACCGCTCCTTGCGTTGACGAAACCCTGTACGACCTCTGAAAAAAACTGGGGTCAGAGACACATTATGTCTTAATTTATGGCAATTTCTGAATTATAACACTCCCCGAAATCTGGACAGGGCAGCATGGTGCATGGTAGGCTGCCATAACGGGAAAACGCGGTGAGAGACGCGCGGGCAGCAAAAAACCCGTGCGCCTCTGCTGAAGAAGAACCAAATGCAAGCAATAAAAGTAAGCGCCGTTTATTTCCGGTTTTCCGGACGAAGCGCGCGGACAGCGGCGCCCGCCTGCCACATCTCGCTGTTTTTCATCGTCTCCAGTTCGGTGTCGAGTTTTTCCCGATAATCAGGGGCGCTGTTTGCCGCAAGGACAATCCGCGTTTCCTCGCCGGAACGGACGCTTTCATAGAGCTTTTCGAAAGTCGGGGCAACGGCGTCCCGGAAGGGGCCCTTCCAGTCGAGGGCGCCGCGCTGGGCGGTCGTGCTGCAGTTGGCGTACATCCAGTCCATACCCTTCTCCGCAACCAGGCGGATCAGGCTCTGGGTCAGTTCTTCCACCGTTTCATTGAACGCCTCGCTCGGGCTGTGGCCGTTTTTCCGCAACACGTTGTACTGGGCTTCCATGACGCCGGCAAGACATCCCATCAAAACGCCCCGCTCGCCGGTCAGATCGCTGAAGACTTCCTTCTCAAACGTCGTCGGGAAAAGGTAGCCGGAGCCGACGGCGATGCCGAGGGCCATGGTCTTTTCCGTCGCCTTGCCGGTGGCATCCTGGAAGACGGCGTAACTGGAGTTGATGCCGCTCTTGTCGAGAAAATTGTTTCTCACCGAGCGGCCGGAACCCTTGGGCGCCACGAGAATCACATCGATATCAGCCGGGGGAACGACGCCTGTCTGCTTGCTGTACGTAATTGAGAATCCGTGAGAAAAATAAAGGGTTTTACCCTTGGTCAGGCACGGTTTGACAATGGGCCAAAGCTGTGTCTGTCCGGCATCGGAGAGCAGATACTCGATAATCGTCCCCCGCTTCGCCGCCTCTTCTACCGAAAAAAGGGTTTCTCCGGGGACGAAACCGTCGCGGATGGCCTTTTCCCAGGTAGCGCCCCCCTCACGCTGTCCGACAATCACCCGAATCCCGTTGTCCCTGAGGTTAAGAGCCTGGCCGGGACCCTGCACCCCGTAGCCTAAAATCGCGATCGTTTCCCCGCTGAGGACCGCCCGCGCCTTGTCCAAAGGAAACTCATCCGAGGTAACAACATCCTCCCAAACGCCACCAAAATTGATCTTTGCCATATTCCGCTCCTTTCGTTGTTGTGGAAAGCACTCGCTGTGCTATATCCCTGAATAAAACCCTTCACAGGTTTTCCCTCTCCCTTCTATTGCCGTCCGCCAGGGAGTCCCTCTTGTTCGAAAAAACTCTTCAGTTTTTTCGTTTTTTACCGGCCGGACGGCTGTCGGAAAACGGCAATCGCCCCGGTGCGATTCATCTCCTCCACCCCGAACGGTTCGAAAAATTTGAGTATCGCCGCAGTCTTGTCGGTATTGGCTGTAACTTCCAAAATCAGATAATCCTCATCCATCGCGACGATTTTGCAGCCGAACAGATCGATTGCCCGGAGAATCTCCCGGCGGTTTTCCTCCTTGATGCGCAGACCGATGATCATCAGCTCCCGCTTGACGGAAGGGATATCGGTCAGATCGGTCACCGAAACGATATCGACCAGCCGGTCGAGCTGTTTTTTGATCTTGTCGGTGAAATCCCTGTCCGCCCGACTGGTAAGCGTGATCCGCGAAACATCGGGATTGGTCGTTTCGGCGACGCAGAGGCTCCGTATATTGTAGCCCTTGCTGGAAAAGACGCCGGCAATCCGGGAGAGCACCCCGGGCTGGTTGTTGACGAGCAACGAAATGATATGTTCCTGAACTGCCATTATTTTTAAACCTCCTTTACCTGCCTGTACGTTTGACGCCCTCTTGAAAAGCCGCGTCCACCCCTGCTTTTCGTCCCGTTGTTTATTTGCCGGAAATCATCTCCACGTTTGACTTGCCCGGAGGAATGATCGGATAGACGTAGGTGTCCTGATCGATGACCGCCTCCACAAGATAGGGGCCTTTCGCCTCTTTCATCCGCGCGATTGCCGCGTCCGGGTTGCCATGCACGGGAATCCGTTCGGCGGGGATGCCGAAGCCGCGCGCGACGGCGACAAGATCGACCGTGTCGCCGAGGGCGCAGTTTGTAAAACGCGCTTCAAAAAAGAGATCCTGCATCTGCCGGATCATTCCGAGATGGCCGTTATTGAGGACAACGATCTTGAGCGGCAGACAGTACGAGCTGATTGTCGCCAGCTCCTGGATATTCATCAAAAAACCGCCATCGCCGCTGACAGTCACCACTTCCCGCTCAGGGGCGCCGATTTTCACGCCGATCGCGGCGGGGAGGGAGAAGCCCATTGTCCCCATGCCGCCGGTGGTAATGAGGCTGCGGGGAGAACGACACTGCCAGGAGCGGACGGTCCATATCTGGTTGAGTCCCACATCGGGAATGACAATCGCGTCCCGGGGCAGCGCGGCCTGAATTTTGCGAATCAGCAAACCCGCCTCCCCGCAACCGTCATCGCCCTCTTTTGCCGCCGACAGCGCCCGTTCCTCGTTTATTCTTGTTTCCCACTGGGAGCGATCACGGGGAGGCACAAGTTCGGAAAGAGCGACAAGGGCGTCTTTGATATCACCTATCCATTGAAAATCGACCTTGATGTTTTTCCCGATCGAGGTGGGGTCGATATCGATCTGGGCGACCGACGCCAGCGGCGCGAACTTGGCAATGACGGAGGTACTCCGCTCAGTAAAGCGGGAGCCCAGGGCGAGAATGAAATCGGACTGGTGAATCATGCTGTTGGCAAGTTGGTTTCCGTGGGTGCCGATGAAGCCGAGGTCGTAGCCGTTGCCGGAGATGATCGAGCCGATGCCCATCATCGTGGAAACAAAGGGTATGCCGGTTTTCTTGACGAAAGCGGTTGCCAGGTCGCAGGCATCGCCAAGTTTGATTCCCCCGCCGATCAGGATGATCGGCCGTTCGCTACGATTGAGCGCCTCGGCAATCCGGACAAGCGCCTCGCCGTTTTCATACGGCAGCGGTGTGTTTTCCGGAATGCTGCGTTCGTTGCCGCTGTCAGGGGTGCCGAGAATATCCCGGGGGATGTCGAGCAGAACCGGGCCGGGCCTGCCCGAGCGGGCCAGGCGAAAGGCGCTGCGCAGGGATGAGGCAATCTGCTCGGGGTCCCGCACCATGAAGCTGTGCTTGGTGATGGGCATCGTAATCCCGATGATGTCCGTCTCCTGAAAGGCATCCCGGCCCCAGAGTTCGCTGTTCACCTGGGCGGTGATCGCAACCAGCGGGGTGGAATCCATGTAGGCGGTGGCAATGCCGGTCACGAGATTGGTAGCGCCGGGGCCTGATGTGGCAAGGCATACGCCCGTTTTGCCGGTTACCCGGGCATAGCCGTCGGCAGCGTGCGCCGCCGCCTGTTCGTGGCGCATCAGGTAGTGGCGGATGGGACTGTCGGCAAGCCGATCATTGAGGGGCAGGGTGTTGGCCCCCGGATACCCGAAAATCGCTTCCACCCCTTCTTCTTCCAGAACTTGTAAAACAATGTCCGCGCCAATGGTTTTCATTTCAAAATTCCCTTCTTGCAGTAGCTGTTAATCCCTGTTTACGCTGTTTTCCCTGTTGGGGCGCACGTGCCGGGCCCCTGGTTTTAATTGTCAAACCGCAGCCCCTAAAAACAAAAAAGCCGCGATCCTTTGCGGGGTCGCGGCTCGCATCTTCTATTTGATTGTGTCAAAGACGCCGAGCAGCAACCCTCCCGGGGATAATTACTACTACTACGCCCGATATAAGCGATAACGCGTAAAGATCAATCTCTGATTTCTTAATAAACTGATTATTCATGGCTCTTCCCGTTTATGAACATTAAACTGCGCTTTTCGCTCCTGTTTGTGGAGTCACCCATAACAAAATGAAAATGGCTTGTCAAGAAGGTTTTCCGAAGCGCTATGCAAATAGTTTTTCCAGCTCCCGACGAAGCTTGTAGGCACGCGTTGTCTCATCCATCGCTACATCATCCCAGCAGAGCATCTGGCCTTGCTTAACCGGACGGATGACTTTGACGTCATGGGCGAGTCCCAAGGGCAATCCGCCCAGGGCGACCGATTTTTCGGCCGGCAGCAATTTCCCCCAGACGGTGTAACCGCCTTCACCATCGAGGATAGTTCCCGGCTGCAGATCGCTTTTGGCGGTTGCCGCCACATCGGCATTCCAGCATTCGGCTGAGCCCGTTGCCTCCCTGCGCAACGCCACGCTCGCCACCGACATGCCAACCTCCAGGCCGATCAGATGCCAGCGCTTATAGAGGGTGAAATATCTTCCACTGGGATCCGTATGGGCGTTGTATTCCTCAAAACAGTTTTTGATGTATTCTGTCTCGGCCTCCACTGTCACCCAAACACCCATGCGGATGTCATAGGGGATCTTTCTGCCGTCCACCTCCAGCGAGGAAATGACTTCGACCATTCCCTTTTTTTCCAGAACGCCGCCCTCGGAAATCGGGCGGGTTACATAGGGAATATCCTCAACGCTGGCCGGAGGGTAAAGCAAGCCATTGCTGGGCACAGACAATCCGGTGGCATTGGCGACGGCGGCGCTCTCAATGGCAGGTTTAGAGCCATCCAGAAAACTGTTGAACATCTTCGGGTTCAAGCCGCCCCGCGCCGCCTGCTCCGGCGTGAGCCCGTAATAGCCCCAGACGGTATCGGGCGTGGATTGATTGAAGTGGGGGAGCCACTTATGGCCGCGACCGGCGGCAACAACCGGAAAACCGCACGTCCTTGCCCAATCCACCAAATCGCAAATCAGGGCCGGCTGATCGCCGAAGGCCAGTGAATAGACCACCCCCGCTTCCGCAGCCTTCCGGGCGAGCAGGGGACCGCAAAAGGCATCGGCTTCGACTGTCACGTTGACGACGTGTTTGCCATGCCTGAAAGCGAGCAGGCAGTGTTCAACCGCGGCGAGTGGCTGTCCCGTGCATTCAACGATGACGTCAAGGGCCGGATGTTTGACCAGCGCCTCCCAATCTTCGGAAATGCAGGTGAGCCCCGTTTTTAGCGCGTCATCGAGGGAAGGAGCAGCGGATTGCTGCTCCTTCCAGCCAACGCGCGCCAGGTTGCGTTTGGCCCCTGCGGGCGAGAGATCGGCGATGCCGACCAAATGAACGCCGGGGATATTGGGCAGTTGCGCCAGGTACATAGAACCAAACTTGCCGGCGCCGATTAGTCCCACACGGATTGCTTGATGATTGGCGGCGAGTTGTTGCAGTTTTGCATGCAGACTCATAAAGTCCCCCCTCTGGAGATGAGCAGACAATGATGTTGACACTGTTTTTCTGTGATATTATAGGGGAAATAATTAACGTAGTCAATCAGCAATCATCGGGAAGGAGGACAACATGCTTTCAGAAAACATCCCACGCGGGTACAAGGACCTTGTCTTATCGTTGGCTTCTTTTTTCCTTGCCTGCATTTTCTTGAGCGCTCCAGTCTTTGCCGGCGTGAACGCTTTCGAGGTGGTCGCGTTCCTGGCGATTCCTCCGGAAATTGCTAATTATCATTGAACTATCAAAGATAAAGCTTGAAATTTCAACATACATCATTACCGCTTGCATGGAAAGGAGCCCAGACGGGAAAGGGCAGCCGCTCTTCGCACCACAGGGCCGTGGACAAGACAAGATCGTCATTCCCCGCGGCGCCGACAATCTGCAAACCCAGGGGCAGGCCCAGGGGACCTTGGCCCGTCGGGATGGTGACTGCCGGAACGCCGCAGAGACTCCAGATGGAGCAGAAGGCGGGGTTGCCCGTCTGGGCAAGGGTGGCCGGCGCCTCGCCTGTTGCGGGCGGGGTAATGATGGCGTCGAACCGGGCAAGAAAAAGCCTCAGTTCATCGCGGAGGCAAAGGCGCTGGGAAAGGGCCCGCTGATAGGCAACAACCCCGATCTTTGCTCCTTTGGCAATGATGTCCCGCAGGGTTGCGCTCAAAAGCGGGGCATGCTGAAGGGCAAGTTCCTCCATGTTAAAGGCCGCTTCGGCCGCCATGAGCGTCTGGATTGTTCCTTGCGCAAGCTCAAAGCTCTCCGGCAGTTCACACTCTTCAACATGGGCGCCGCCTGTTCGCAATTTTTCGATGGTGTTTTGAAAATTTTGCCGGGCGTGTTCGTCGGCCTGCTCCCAGACTGGGGTCTTTACTGCCGCCAAAAACGGCGCGGCGCCGCGTTTGACTACGGCGGGGGAGATGTGTGCATTTTCGGCGGACAGTGAAGCCGCAAACCAGGCGGCATCTGCGACGCTGCGGGTAAATACGCCCGGCTGATCCAGCGTGTGGCTGAATGTCAGCGCCCCCTCTACCGGGATAACCCCCTGGGTCGGTTTGAAGCCCACTATCCCGCAAAAAGCGGCGGGGCGGATGACGGAGCCGTTGGTCTGCGTTCCGATGGCGGCGGGGACAAAACCGGCGGCAACTGCCGCCGCCGAGCCACTGGAAGAGCCGCCCGGCGTATGGAGTATGTTCCAGGGATTGCGAGTCTTGCCGGGCGCGTAAAAGGCACACTCCGCGGTAACGGTCTTTCCCATTACAAAGGCGCCCTGCTCCTGGAGTCGTTCCACCACGCGGGCCGATTTTTCAGGAATATTGCCGGCGAATGCCGCAGAACCCATTTCCGTCGGCACTCCGGCAGTAGCGAAGATATCCTTCACCCCGACGGGTATCCCCTGCAGCGGGCCGGGCGCCTCCCCCCCCTTGAGGCGGCGATCGGAAATACGGGCGGCTGTGAGCGCCGCCTCGGGATCAAACCAAGCCCAGACGCGGATTTCTTCGTCATAAAGGCTAATTCTCGCAAGCAACGCCTGCGTGTATTCTTCGGAGGTGAAACGCTTTTCCGCAATTCCCTTAACCGCGTCAATCAGGCTCAAGGCGGAAAGCGGTCTATCCATGTTTGACCTCCGGATTAAGCAGGTCCGGGGGATTGCCGGCAGTCAGGGCGGCAACGAGGTTTTCCGCAGCCTTCATCGCCATTCTCAGACGGGTTTTCTCGGAAGAACTGGCGATATGGGGCGAAAGCACCACGTTGGTCAGCTCCCGGAATCCCGGATTCAGCGCCGGTTCCCCCTCAAAGACATCCAGCCCGGCGCCCGCTATTGTCCCCGAGCGCAGCGCCGCGATGAGGGCTTTGTCATCAACCACCCCCCCCCGGGCGGCATTGATGAGAATCGCGGATTTTTTCATCCGCGACAGCTCCTGCGCGCCGATCAGATGATGGGTCTGCTGGTTGTAAGGCACATGGAGGGTAACGATGTCCGCACGGCTCAGGAGTTCCTCTTTTGATACATAGCGCGCCCGGCAGGCTGATTCGAGCTCCGGCGAAACGCGGTTTTGATTGTGGTAGAGCACCTCCATGTCGAATCCGAGCGCCCGGCGCGCCACGGCCTGCCCGATTCTTCCCATGCCGATGATTCCCAGCGTGGCCTGATGGATGTCAAGACCCAGCAACTGCTTCAGCTTCCACTTTTCCCATTTACCGTCCCGGAGGTACCGCTCCGCCTCGGTCAGCCGGCGGGCCGCGGCGAGAATCAGCGTCCAGGTGAAATCGGCGGTTGTATCGTCCAGAACGCCGGGGGTGTTCGTGGCCATGACGCCATGGGCGCTGCAGGCGGCAAGATCTATATTGTTGTAGCCGACGGCGATATTGCAGACCGCCTTCAGGCGCGGGCAGCGGCCGAGCAGCTCCCCGTCGATCCGCTCGGTCAGGGCGATCATCGCCCCGTCCTTGTCGGCAAGCCTCTTCGCCAATTCCTCGGCGGTAAGCACCCTGTCTTCCTGATTGGCCTCAACCTCGAAATGAGCCGCCAGCAAATCCAGCGCCTCCGCGAATACCTCCCGCGTGATCAATATCTTTTTTTTCATGCTTCCTTCCTCTTTTCCCTGTAACATGATGAAAATCTATGCAGAGCGCGTCAAAATCATAAGGCTCGCTCTGCGCCCGCGATGGTAACGGACGTCTTGAGCGCCCCGGTTTGCTCCTGCATGAAGACAATCATGAAGGGGATTTCACCGTTCGGCAAAACCCGCTCGCCGGAAAAGTCGCTTCCCTGGGGAATCGACAGCTCCCGCTGAATCTCTGCCTCCGTCATTGCCCCCAGTTCCTCGTCCGTCAGAGTATTGCCGCAATAGACTATCTTTTGCCCGAGGACAACATCATAGGGGTCGACAACGACCAGGCGCACTTTTATTCCGGAAACCGGATAGGCGGCCTGATTCACGACAACCCCCTCAATAACATGGAGACTGCCCGTGATGATGTTCGTGACGGTACGCTGGCGCAGATCCTTTACCAGCAAGGATTCAAACGGCGCCCTTGTATCAGTCTTCTCTACCGGAACAAGGTTTTCCAAAACGGGAATACCCTTGAGATAGGGAGCAGCCTCCTGCAGCGCTTCACGTCTGATCTCAGGAGAGACGAACAAAACAACGGCGCCTGCGACAATCGCGATGAATAAAAGGAGCGCAATCAGCGCCAGGATGATTCTTCCCCAGCGTCGCCGCTTTTTGGGTCGTTGCTGCGGTTTGGCAACCTTCTCCCGGAGCTCCTCCTCTGTTTCATTCACCTGACCAAGGAGCGACAAATCCTCAGGCTTTATATCGTGATCAGGGAAGCCCGCCAAGGGGTCGCTTTTAACATCGATCACCGGCTCACTTTCCGCTAAAGGCTGCCCGGGAAGCGGCGGCGCCTGCGTGATTTTCTCGTCTGTATTGCCCATGGTTCCGTTGCCCGGAGGAAAACGATCATCGGGCGCCCTCTTGGCATCGCTGATTCTGACCGAAGCAATCTCGTCCGACTCCCCCAGGCGGTGGTTGGACGGTTGCGGCTGGAAAAAAACATTCTGGCAGCGGCTGCAGCGCACCCAGACGCCGTCGCTCGCAAGCAAAGAATCATCAAATCTGTACTGGGTTTCACACTTCGGGCACTGAATAATCATAGCCCCTCCTTACATTCAGGCAATTTATAAACATTCAGCTTCGCTTATTTAATTTTCCCTTAATACGCGTACTTCAGGAAAATAACGATATTTTTCGTCATAATCAAGCCCGTACCCGACAACAAACTCATCAGGAATGGAAAAGCCGACGTAATCGGCAGTAAAGGGCACGCGCCTTCGGGACGGCTTGTCGAGCAGGACACAGACCTTCAGCGACGCCGGCTGCCGTTGCTTCATAATATCAACAAGGGAAGAAAGGGTGAAGCCCGTATCCAATATATCCTCCACAATCAGCAGATCGCGCCCCGCAACCGGCGTCTCGACATCCTTGCCCAGCACTATCCGTCCCGAACTTTCCTGATTTCTTCCGTAACTCGCAATCCGGACAAAATCAACGGCACTGGGAACCTGGATCATGCGGAGCAGATCAGCCATAAAAATGAAGGCGCCTTTGAGAACGCCGACTACGAGCAGATTCTTCCCCTGATAATCTCGGGTTATGGCGGCCGCCAATTCTGCTACCCGGCCCATAATTTCCTCTTTCGGCAAGAGCACCTCGGTCGCCGATTCTTTCACTACAGCCCCCCCTTGCCATCTTTCGCACGGCTTTGCAGTGTTTGCCCGATACCATGGTTCATTTTCAACCTTAGCTTTTCTTGCCCCCAACATGGCGTTTGCTCAAGGGGATGGAACCAAACCGGAAGAATGGTCGCCCACTCCCGCAAAAAAGCTCTTTTGGAACACTAAACGACACCGTAAAGACTGTCAATAAAAAACATAAAAAATAAACCTGATTGCAGTCCTGTTGCTAAAATGTTACTGAACGCAGCCAAAATAACGAACCGCTTTTATGCAGACTTTCTGCAAGAAAAGGAAGTAAATGACCAATTTTCCAGCAATTAATCTTGACGACCTCCTTCTTTCCGTCGAAAAACCGAGCCGCTACAAGGGAGGCGAATTGAACGCCGTCCGCAAGGATCCGGCAGGACGTCTCAGTTTCGCCCTTGCCTTCCCGGACGTTTACGAAATCGGGATGTCGCATCTCGGGCTCCAAATACTGTACGGGATTCTCAACCGGATGCCGGATGTCCTCTGCGAACGCTGTTACGCCCCCTGGCCGGACATGGAGGAAAAACTCCGCCAGAACGGACTTCCCCTCTGCTCGCTGGAATCACGCCGCCCGCTTTTTGCCTTCGACATCGTCGGCTTTTCCCTCCAGTACGAGCTCTCCTATACGAATATCCTGATGATGCTCGATCTGGGAGGGATCCCCCTGAAGCGGGGAGAACGGGGAGACACGCACCCGCTGATAGTCGCCGGCGGCCCCGCGGCGTTCAACCCTGCCCCGCTTACCGATTTTATCGACCTTTTTGTCATCGGCGAGGGAGAGGAGGTCATCTCGGAAATAGCGCTTGCGGTACGGGAGGTGCGAAGTCGCGGCGGAAAAAGGGAGGAACAACTGGCGGCTCTGGCCGCCATCCCGGGAATCTACGTTCCATCCGTCCATCAGGAAAACGAACGGATAAAAAAGCGGATAATCGCCGATCCCGGCAGATGGCGCGAACCGCTTGCCCCCATCGTGCCGCTGATGAAGACTATTCACGACCGGATAAGCCTGGAGATCGCCCGGGGCTGTACCCGGGGCTGCCGCTTTTGCCAGGCGGGAATGGTATGGCGTCCGGTTCGGGAAAGAACGCCCTTCGTACTCGAGGAAATGGCCGAAGGGATGCTGAAAGCGACCGGTCATAACGAAATATCACTGCTCTCGCTCAGTTCCGGAGACTATTCCCACATCGAATCGCTGCTGGCGACACTGATGGACCGTTATTATCCCCAGCGCATCGCGATGGCCCTGCCCTCGCTGCGCGCTGAGACAATCACCCCCCGGCTAATCGAGGATATCAAGCGGGTCCGGAAAACCAGCTTTACCCTCGCCCCGGAAGCGGGCACCCAGCGGCTGCGGGATGCAATCAACAAGGGGAACACCGAGGAGGCGCTGCTGACAACGACAGAGCGGGTATTTGCGGCCGGCTGGCGGGGGGTGAAACTCTACTTCATGCTGGGCCTTCCCGGGGAACGTCAGGAGGATCTCGAAGGCATCATCGAGCTTGCCCACAAGGTGCTGCGGACGGCAAAAAACCGGGGACAGGTCACGGTGAGCCTCTCAAGCTTTGTCCCGAAACCGCACACCCCTTTCCAGTGGGAGCGCCAGATCGGGATCGAGGAAATAAACGAAAGGCAGGATTTCTTCAAACAGCGTCTCAAAAACCGCAGTATCAGCGTCAAATGGCACGATGCCCGGATGAGCCAGCTCGAAGGCATTTTTTCCCGCGCGGGAGCGGAAACCGGGGCGCTGATCGAACAGGCGTACCGGCTTGGCTGCCGGTTCGACGGCTGGGGTGACAAGCTCCGTTTTGATTTGTGGGAGGAGGCCCTGCGCCGGACAGGAATCGACGCCGCTTCTTATCTGCGGGAACGGTCCACTGACGAAAAACTGCCCTGGGGAATTATCGACTGCGGCGTAAGCCGTGAATTCCTCCTTGCCGAAGCCGCAAAAGCCAAGACAGAAACGGCAACGCCGGACTGCCGCACCGGCCCGTGCAGCAACTGCGGCGTCTGCGACCATAAAACCATCCGGGTCGTTACCGCCCCCAAGGACGCTCCGGCCGGTCAGTTTATTTCCACCTTCGCAAAAGCGCCGCTTTCTGCCGGGCGGGAGCGAAGTTTTCGCCTGCGCTTTACGAAACTTGCCGCGGCGCGGTTTCTTTCCCACCTGGAACTTTCGTCTGCGCTCAGCCGGGCGATGATGATGGGCGGCATCTTTTTCGCCTATTCCCAGGGCTTTCACCCCCATCCGCTGATCTCGTTTTCCGCGGCCACGTCGGTCGGCATGGAAAGCCATTGCGAGCTGGCCGACATCCGCATCCATGATCCCGCAATCGCCCTTCCCGAGCTCCCGAACCTGATCAACGGCGGCCTTCCGGAGGGTGTAAGGGTGACGGCAATCCGGGAACTGTTTCCCAACGACTATTCCCTTGCCAAACTGACAACGGGGTTTAATTATACGATTGTTTTACCGGATAAAATGGAGGAAGGCAACCTGGAGCGAATTGAGGAAGCAATGCAGCGCTTTCTGGCGGAGCGGCATTTTCTGGTCAACCGGGGAAACGCTCCCAAGGCCGGCGCCCCTTCCCCTAAAGAAAACATCAAAGATATTCGCCAGTTCGTGGCGGCAATGACGCTCGATAAAGCCGCAGGGGTTATTCACCTTGCTGCGAACGCCGGCGCAATGGGCACAATCCGTCCCACGGAACTTCTGACCGCGCTTTTCGGATTCACCGACGAGGAATCCCACCGGTTTCGCATTGTCAAAACTGCCGTGCGCGCAGCCGCTTTCGCCGGAGCTGACGATCGGAAAATTTTTCTGGGGTGATAAATTTATTGCCCACGCAGCAAGCTGATAAATTGTCTTGACAAAAGTGCCTTCCTTTCGGTATCATCCACGTTCAAATTTTTTTAGAGGGATATGAGCCATGTATGCAGTGATAAAAACAGGCGGCAAGCAGCAAAGGGTCTCTGAAGGAGACGTGGTGGCCATTGAGAAGATAAATGGCGCAAAAGGGGATACGGTCGTTTTTGACCAGGTTCTCATGGTCGGCAAGGACGATGATATCCGGATCGGCAGGCCCGTTGTTGAGGGCGCCAGGGTGACCGGCGAAATAGTCTGTCAGACAAAGGGTGACAAGATAGTCGTCTTCAAGATGAAAAAAAGGAAGGGCTATCACAAAAAAACTGGTCACCGTCAGGAACTGACCAGCATGAAAATCAAGGAAATATCCATTTAGGGGGAAGACGCTATGGCACATAAAAAAGGACAGGGAAGCTCCCGGAATGGAAGAGACAGCAATTCCCAGCGGCGGGGCGTAAAGAGGTTCGGCGGTGAAAAGATAACGGCCGGAACCATTATCGTGCGGCAATTGGGCACTGTCTTCCATCAGGGGAAAAATGTGGGGCTGGGCAAGGACTACACCATTTACTCCCTGATCGACGGCTTCGTAAAATTCGAGCGGCTTGATAAAAAGAGACAGAAAATAAGCGTTTACGCTGATGCGTAATGCGGTTGACTGCTCTGCGGACACCAGCGGCGCCATTGGCCTCTTTCCCTCAAATACCGGGGGTTGGACATCCAGGCGGATTTTGTCAGCCAATGTTATCCCATGAATAATTTTTCCGATAGCGGCAGGTGGAGAGCTTGGGCGACCTCCTGCCGCTCTTTTTTTTCCGCCAGTTTGCGCAGCCGGTTAGGGAGGCGCAATGCCAATTCTCTTTTCGCCGCTCCATTCCTGCCCCCTTTAGATAAGCCTCACAAAAACAGCGCGGCTTATGCTTGTCCTCTCCAAAATTGAGCGCTGGATGCAGAATGTTTTCCAGTATCACGAAAAATTTATTTAGATCAGTTGCTTAAGATCATGCTTTCAGGGGAAAATGCCCGTTCCAATATCCCTCGTCAGTGCGGGACGGCATCTTTTTAGTTTATATGAGGTGCATTTTAAGATGAAATTTATTGATGAAGCGAAAATTTATGTCAAGGCCGGCGACGGAGGGCGAGGCTGCGTCAGTTTCCGCCGGGAAAAGTATGTTCCCCACGGCGGACCGGACGGCGGCGACGGAGGACATGGTGGAGATGTAAGCATCCGGGCCTCCCTGAGCAGACGTACACTGCTTGATCTCAAGTTTCGCCAGCACTACGTTGCAAAACATGGAGGACACGGCGAGGGAAGCAAGCGAACGGGCAGGGACTCGGAGAACGTGGAGATACTTGTTCCGGTGGGGACGGTAATCCGGGAAGCGGAGACCGGCGAGCTGCTTGCCGACCTGACTGTTGACGGCGCCGTCTGCATAGTCGCCAAAGGGGGCATGGGAGGTCGGGGAAACGCGAGATTTGCCACCGCCACCCGGCAGACGCCGCGCTTCGCCCAACCGGGGATAGAGGGGGAGGAGCGCTGGATCACCCTGGAGCTGAAGCTTCTTGCCGACGTCGGGATTGTCGGACTTCCCAATGTCGGAAAATCCACACTTATTTCAAGAATATCCGCGGCCCGGCCCAAAATCGCCGACTACCCTTTTACAACGCTGATTCCCAATCTGGGCGTTGTCCAGTTCGGAGAACATGAATCGTTCGTGGTCGCCGACATTCCGGGACTGATAGAGGGCGCCCATACGGGGCAGGGCATGGGCATAAGGTTTCTGCGTCATGTCGAGCGCACCTCGGTTTTGTTGCATATAATCGACATATCGCCCGAAGAGAGCCGCGGCGCCTGGCATGATTATGAACTGATCAACCGGGAACTCGAATTTTTCAGCCCGGAGATGCTCGCAAAACCCCAGATCGTTGCCATCGGCAAGCTCGATCTTCCCATAACCGAGGAGCGCTTAAAAAAGGAAATTGACATCTTCGCCGAAAAAGGCATAAAGTTATTCCTCTTTTCGGCGGTAACGGGAAAAGGCGTTCCGGAGTTAATCCGCGAGATGGTCTTGCTGATTTCACGGGAAGAAAAAACAGGCGAATCACAGGACATCGTTGATCAATAGCGCCTTTGTTTCCATTTTGTTCGGGATGGACAGGCTAAGAGGAGAAAGTCCCTTTGAGGAGCGGTAAATTATGACACGCAAAGAACAGCTTGGCAATGTCAAAAGAATTATCGTCAAGGTCGGCAGCGCCGTCCTGACAGGCGAGGACGGCATTGACCTTGAAGTAATCGAACAACTGGTTTCCGACATCGCTGCCCTGCGCGAGCAGGGATTTCAGGTAATTTTTGTCAGTTCCGGGGCCATTGCCTCCGGCAAACACCGGCTGGGAATCGAAGGAAAACTGAAAAGCCTGCCGCAGAAGCAGGCGGCGGCGGCGGTAGGACAGGGAAGACTGATGCGGGTATATTCCAACGCTTTCGGCAAACACGGGCTCTTTGTCGGCCAGGTGCTGCTGACGATGAGCGATATCACCGACCGCAAGCGGTTTCTCAATATTCGCAACACCCTGTTTCAATTGCTGGACTGGGGGGTAATCCCGGTCATCAACGAGAATGACACAGTCGCCGTCGAAGAGATAAAGTTCGGAGACAACGACAATCTGGCCGCGATGTGCGCCAATATCGTCGAGGCGCATCTTGTCGTCAATCTGACAAGTACAAACGGCCTCTACGATCAGAATCCGAGCCACTCCCAAAAAGCAAAGCTGATCACCCTGGTGACCGAAATAACCGAGGAAATAGAAAATGCCGCGAGCGATGAAGGCACCAGTGCGGGGATTGGCGGCATGAAAAGCAAGGTTCTGGCCGCGAAAAAGGTTATTGCCATCGGCACCCCTTACATTATCGCCCCCGGCAAGCGGAAGGGA
Organism: Syntrophobacterales bacterium; assembly: GCA_019429105.1. NCBI lineage: Bacteria > Pseudomonadati > Thermodesulfobacteriota > Syntrophobacteria > Syntrophobacterales > Syntrophobacterales bacterium. Next base: position 11,129 of record JAHYJE010000003.1, on the reverse strand, counting down.
GTCCTTCAGGAAATCATGGATGGCAAGGAGGTGGGCACCCTCTTCCTTCCTTCCGCGGATCATCTGAACAGCCGAAAATACTGGATTGCCTTCACACTGCGTTCCCGCGGACGTCTGCTTGTGGACGACGGGGCCAAGGCAGCGATAGTGCGGGATGGAAAAAGCCTTTTGCCCTCAGGAATAAACCAGGTAGAAGGGGAGTTCGCTTTGGGAGATCCTGTCAGTTGCGTTGATTTGACGGGAAACACAATCGCCAAGGGGCTTGTCAACTACGGTTCCGAAGACATGCGGAAAATCATCGGCTTGAAGAGCTCGCAAATTGAGTCGGCCCTTGGCTACAAGGACTACGACGAGGCGATCCACCGCGACAACCTTGCCGTAACCATCCATCAGAACGGCAAGACAAGGGGTTGATATGCCCCTGCAAGACTCCTTCACGCCTGAGCAATTGGAAAGCGGAACCAACATAAAATATTCAGGAGGCCGTTATGAAGAAGAGGCACACCGTTATTTTCTGGATTCTGTTAATGTCGGTTTCAATATTGGTATTTTCCGCACAATCAGGGGCCGCTGCGCTCAGCGAAGCAACAAAAACCTGCCTTGGCTGTCACGAGAACGTAACTCCAGGCATTGTGTCAGACTGGCAAAAAAGCCATCATGCAACCGTAACCCCGGCAGAGGCAATAAAAAAACCGCTTCTGGAACGGCGGGTCTCATTTAAAGACCAGCCCCGGGGGCTGGAAACTATTTTTGTCGGTTGCGCGGAATGCCACGCCCTGAATCCGGATGCCCACAAAGACACGTTCAACCATAACGGCTTCAAGGTGCATATTGTGGTCACTCCCGGGGATTGCGCAACCTGTCACCCTCAGGAAACGGACGAGTACTCCCGGAACATCATGTCCGAGGCGCATGGCAACCTCTTGAAAAACCCCGTTTATAAAAGCCTGATGGATGCCGCCAACAGCCTGCAGAAATTTGATGGCGCCCACGCCCGGCTCACCTCTGTTGACAAGCTTACCGAGGAGGATTCCTGCATCTACTGTCACGGTACGAAGGTTGAGGTCACGGGCAGCAGGAGCCGCGAGACAGCCATGGGCGAGATGGAATTCCCGGTTCTTTCCGGCTGGCCGAGTGGCGGTGTCGGGCGGATAAATCCGGATGGCACCAAAGGGGCCTGCTCCGCTTGTCACACCCGCCACGCCTTTTCGATCGAGATGGCCCGCAAACCGGCGACCTGCTCGGCGTGCCACAAGGGCCCTGACGTCCCGGCTTACAAGGTTTATCAGGCAAGCAAGCACGGGAATCTCTACGAATCAACCGGCGACAAGTGGAACTTCGGGGCTGTGCCCTGGACTCTCGGCAAGGATTTCACCGCACCGACCTGCGCGACCTGCCACGCAAGCCTCCTTGTAAACGAAGCGGGTGATGTTGTCGCCAAAAGGAGCCACCAGATGAACGACCGAAGCCCCTGGCGTCTGTTCGGTCTGATATACGCCCACCCGCATCCCCTGTCCCCCGATACCACAATCATCAGGAACAAGGCGGGGCTCCCCCTGCCGACAGAACTAACGGGAGAAGCGGCGGCCGTTTATCTGATCGATAAAAAAGAGCAGGAAAAGCGGCGCGCCTCCCTGCAGACAATCTGCCTTCAGTGCCATGCAACTTCCTGGGTGGACGGTCATTTTGCCCGTCTGGAAAAATCCATCGAGACCACCAACCAGATGACCAGAACCGCCACGGACATCATTCTTTCCGCCTGGGAAAAAGGCCTTGCCCAAGGGCTTGCAAAGAATGACAGCATTTTCAACGAGGCAATCGAGCGGATGTGGGTCGAACAGTGGCTTTTCTACGCAAACTCTACACGTTTTGCCTCGGCTATGGGGGGAGCTGATTACGGTGTTTTTGCCAATGGCCGTTGGTATATGTCAAAAAATATTCAACAGATGTCTGACTGGCTGCATTTTCTTGAAGCAACGCATGCAGCCGGGAAAAATGGAAAGATAAAAAAAGATAAGAAATAGTTCCCATTTAGATAGCGGAGGAAAAGGTTATGAAAGGCGAAAAAATTACGGACGGCATATATCGGTTGGGGGTCAACTTATCCGGAGATTTGCTTTTTGAGGGGATGTGGCCGATCCCGGACGGAATCTCGATCAATTCCTACGTTGTCCGCGGGAAGACAACCGCGCTGATCGATCTGGTGGAGGATATCGGCGAAAAACCCGCCGAGTACGAACAGGCCCTGGCCTCTTTATCTCTGAAACCGACAGACATAGACTGCCTGATTATAAATCACATGGAGCCGGATCACACTAGCTGGCTGCCGGAATTTTACCGGAGAAATCCCGATCTGGAATTTTACATTACCGCCAAGGGGGCAGCCGTACTGAAGGCATTCTGTGGAATAGAAAAAAATGTTCATATAGTGAAAACGGGCGATACGCTTGATCTTGGCGCCGGGAAAATGCTGACATTTTACGAGGCGCCGAACCTGCACTGGCCGGAAACAATGGTGACCTTCGAGAGCAGTTCGGGAGTCCTCTTCTCCTGCGACGCCTTTGGTTCTTACGGCGCCATAACCGACACGATTTTCGATGACCAGCTCTCCTCCGATCAGTACGATTTCTTCATGCAGGAGGCCCTGCGCTACTACGCAAACATCGTGGCCGCTTTCTCCTCCTTTGTTGAAAAGGCGATCAGCCTGCTCAAAAATCTCGACATCAAAATCATCGCGCCCTCCCACGGCATTGTCTGGCGGGAAAATCCCGGGGCGATCATCGCTGCCTATTCACTCCTGGCGCGCTATATGAACGGTCCGGCGGAGCCGGAGATAACGGTCATCTGGTCGAGCATGTACGGAAACACCGAAAAGGTCGTCGCCGCAATGATCCAGGGCGCCCGGAGCGAGGGAATTCCCGTTCACGTTTACCGAACGCCGAAGGATGACATCGGCTTTATTCTGGCCTCGGCGTGGAAGTCGGCAGGGCTGATAATCGGGATGCCTACCTACGAATACCGGATGTTTCCCCCGATGGCCTGGGTGCTCGATATGTTTGCCCGCAAGAAGGTGATGAATAAAAAGGTGCTGCGCTTTGGTTCCTTCGGCTGGTCGGGCGGCGCTCAGCGCGAGCTGGAGACGCTGACGGAGAAACTCAAATGGGATTTCATGAGTCCGGTAGAATGGCAGGGCGCTCCGACCGAAGATGTTTTCACCCTTGCAGCAGCCAGAAGCCGGGAACTGGCGGCAAAAATAAAAGCCGAATTCGGTAAATAGCAGGGGCACGGCATGCCGTGTCGCTACCTAAAATCAGAGACATACAAGAGATCATCTTGATGAAAGAAGCCGATTTGGAAACATTAAGCTCCGCATTAAGCGGATCAGATTTCTTGCTCGGCATACCGACGGAACAGGGAGAGGAGATTGTCAGGCAAGGCCGCCTGCATGACCTGCAAACAGGGGCTGTTCTTTTTCGTCAGGGCGATCCGGCAACCCGTTCTTTCCTCGTTGTCGCGGGGCGTCTGAAACTCGGCAAGCTCCATGAACTAGGCAAAGAGGTTTTGATACGCTACATCGGCCCGGGAGAATTTGCGGCGATGGTAGCGGTATTGCAGGGGCGGGAGTACCCTGTATCCGCCGAGGCGATCGGCGTAACGCAGGTTGTCGAATGGGACAAACAGACGATGCTGAAGCTGATGGCCTCATATCCGCAGCTGTCACTGAACATGATTCGCAACTCCCTGGATCGTCTCGAAGAACTCCAGAATCGCTACCTGGAGCTCTTCGCTGAACAGGTAGAGCAGCGCATCGCGCGTTCCCTGCTCAGGCTTATGAAACAGTCCGGCAGGAGAATAGGCGACGAAATACTGATCGATTTTCCGATAAGCCGTCAGGAACTGGCCGATTACACCGGAACCACCCTTTCTACCGTCAGCCGAACAATGAGCGCGTGGGAAAAGAAAGGCTGGGTCAAATCCAAAAGGGAGCAGATCATCATCGCCAATCCCCATGCCTTGGTGTTGTTCTCGGAGAAATTTTAATTTGCTCCAGTGCTGACGCATATTTATGAGGATCATAATTGAACGCCGAAAAGGTAAGAGAGATAGAGGAACGGATTGCCGAGCTGAAGGCGCGGTGGCCGGCACATTCGGTCAAGCCTTCGATGTGGCAGGAACTTGAAGACCTGGAAGAAGAATTAAAAAAGGCCATGAACGAACAGCAGCATTTTTCGAAGGAGAAATAAAAGGCATGAAGATATCGGTATGCGCCAAAGGCGGCAGCGGTAAAAGCACGATTGTGACGCTATTGGCGAATGAAGCAAGCAACAGGGGCCGCCGCGTGCTGGTAGTGGATTCCGACGAATCTAATTCGGGACTCTACAGAATGCTGGGGTTTGAGCGGCCGCCCTTGCCGCTTATGGAGCTGTTCGGCGGGAAAGCCGGCTTGAAGCAGAATATGAAAAAGCTCGAAATATTTGCCGAGGCCAAAATCCCGGTTGACGAAATTCCCGCCGGGCATTTGCTGCAGCAGGACCGGATAATGCTGGTCAGCATCGGAAAAATCATGCAGTCGCTGGAAGGCTGCGCCTGCCCGATGGGGGTCTTAAGCCGGGAATTCCTGAAGAAGATCTCCGTCAAAGACGGCGAGCTGGTGATCGTCGATATGGAAGCCGGGGTCGAGCATTTCGGCCGCGGGGTGGAAACGAGCATAGACAATGTGCTGATCGTTGTCGAACCGCCTCTGGAATCAATGGAGATGGCAACAAAGATTCATGGCATGTCCCAGGTAAGCGGCATAAAAAATACCTGGGCGGTGCTGAATAAAATCCCCAATGAAGAAATCAGGCAAAGGCTCGAAGCAGAACTCGCCCAAAGGGGCATCAAGGTTATCGGCTGCGTGTATCTTGATCAGGAGATTTTCATGGCCAGCGTGGATGGTCGTGTTCCGAAACAGGGAGCGGCAGCCAATGAAATCAAAGAGATAATGGACTTCATCCTCGCAAAGACCGAGGGAAAATATTCCAGCTAATGATTTTTGAAAAGGAGGTACTTTAAAATGTGTTTGGCGTCGGCCTACTTTAATAACGAAAATGGTCCACTTATCATGAAGGATATCGCGCACTTCAGAGTGGATGGCGACAATCTGGAGATAGAGACGCTTTTCGGGGAACGCAAGGCAGTGCAGGGGAAAATCATCGAGGTTGATTTCTTTGCTTCAAAAATATTTCTCGAACAGAACCAGGCGACCGTAATTGAGGGCGACTCTCACCCGTCCCAGCTTGAAAAATAGCCCTGATTTCGAATATCCCAAGCTTTCTTGAAATTGAAAAAGGAGAGAGACGCTTGTCGAAATCCATCCATGTGATCGACGGTCAGGGGGGAGGAAACGGGGCCACCCTGATCAAGTATTTGCGGGAAACATATAGAGACTCGGTCGAACTGATCGCCCTCGGGACTAACGCAATCGCCACGGCTCAGATGATCAAGGCAGGCGCTGATAGAACATACAAAGGTGTTCGCGGCAGTTGAAACGCCAGACGAGCTATAGGAAATGGTCGCTATATTACCGGATACTGCGGCTGCCGGCCCTCCAGCACATCCACGACCCCTTGGGCTACCATCGTCGCCATATTGTACAGGCTCTCTTCGGTCATCGCACAGAAATGCGGCGTAACGATTACGTTTTTCATGTGCAGCAGCGGATTTCCCGGCCGCGGCGGCTCCGGGTCATAGACATCGAGGGCCGCGCCGGCGAGCTGCTTGCTTTGGAGCGCGTCAATCAGCGCGGCCTCATCTACCACGGTGCCGCGCGCCGTGTTGATCAGGTAGGCATCCTTCTTCATCAGGGCCAGCATGCCCGCATCGAGCAGATGGCGCGTTTTCGCGCCTCCTGAACAATGAATGTTGACAAAATCGCACTGGGGAAGCATCTCCTTGAGACAAGACATTTTCTGCACTCCATAGCCGGAGAGCGTCTCCTCATCCACATAGGGATCATAGCCCAAAACGCGCATGTTGAAGGCCGCTTTCATTCTCTTCGCCACAGAGGAACCGATTCTGCCGACCCCGACCACGCCCAGCGTTTTTCCCCATAGATCGGCATTGATCAACCCTTTTTGACGAGTCAGGATCGGCATGGTTGCTGTGTCGCTGAGCAATTGTTCGGATTGCATCACGGCATGCGCTTCAACGATTTTTCGCCCGAGACAGATGATAAAGCCGATGGCAATCTCCACCACGCTTTCCGTATTGGCAGCCGGGGTGTAAACGACCGTTATCCCCAAATCAGCGGCCGCGGCGATATCAACGGTGTCATAGCCCACGCCATGCCGCCCGATCACAGCAAGCTGCGGCGCCGCTTCCATGATCTGCCGGGTAATTTTCGTATTCCTGACCACGAGGGCGTTGCAATCGCCGATTGCGCTCAGAATGCCTTCCAGATTTTGCGGCTGCGGATAGACCAGTTTAGCCTTTTTTGCCAGCATCGCCTCCCCTGCCGGGTGAATCCGCTCTACCAACATAATTTTGTTCATAAAAATTCCTCAGTTTGCACTTTTTAATCCCCTCAATCACAGTAAAAACAGGGTTTCGCCCTTGAAAAAAATCGAAATGCCGTCCCCGACGTGCAACTGCAATTTTTTCAATACATAATCGGGGACTTCAATCTCCACAACGGTTGCGCTTCCCGCAGGCAGGAAAAGCAGGGTATGGGAGGCGCCCTTGAGCAGGATGCCGGTCAGGATTCCGGCAAGCAGGTTCTCCTGAGAATGACTCGGGCGATCGGCTCTCAGCACCATGACATTTTCCGGTCTGATCCCCAATGTGCAAGGGGCGCCTATTGCGGGAGGGCGTAAGCGGGCGGCGCTCATCGGGATGGTCAGTTCCACTCTCAGCGAATCACAGACGACATGCAGCGCCGATGCGGTCAGCGCTTTCACCCGACAGACAAAGATGTTGCCAATGCCGAAGAACCGGGCCACCTCTATATCCGCCGGTTTTTCGTAAACATCCCTCGCCGTCCCGGTCTGGCGGATGGCGCCGTCGATCATGACCGTGACCCGCTCGCCGAGGAAAAAAGCCTCCTCCATATCGTGGGTCACCATCAGCACGGTAAGCGAAAAGCGTTTCTGCAGCTCCTTGAGCAGATACCAGAGCTCCCGCCGCAGCCCCTGGTGCAACGCCGAGAACGGTTCGTCCAGGAGCAGATGATTGTTGCCGGCGGCGATCGCCCTGACTAAGGCAACCCGCTGCCGCTCGCCGCCGCTCAGATTCTTGATCGACCGCTGCAGCAGCTCCTTGATGCCGACGGTCTCGATCAGCATCTCCACCATCCGGCCATGTTCCGGGTCTTGGACGCCCTTCATCCGCAGGCCATAGAGGATGTTGTCCTCCACCGTCAGATGGGGGAAAAGCGCCAGATCCTGGGGAACATAGGAGATTCCCCGCTTTTCCAAAGGCTGGTCGGTGATCTCCCTGCCAGAAAGCAGGATGCTTCCCCGCGAGGGTCTTTTCAACCCGAGGATTGACTCCAGCAGCAGCGTTTTGCCGCTGCCGGTGGCGCCGACAATGACATGACAGCTCCCCTGAGCTACCTTAAGCGAGATGCCGCCGAGGGAAAAATCCCCCGCTTGCACCGCAACATCCCTTAACTCAAGCATGCATCCCCTTTCGGCCGATCAGCCTGACCGCATACAGGGTGCCGACGCCGATGGCCGTCATGATGAGGATCAGCACGACGGTTCCGTCGATATCGGCGGTGGAAAGCTTCATGAAGATCGCCACCGGCAGAGTTTCGGTTTTCATCGCCATCGTCCCGGCCAGCGTAATGGTGGCGCCGAATTCCCCCAGGGCCTTCGCCCAGGAGAGGATGAACGCCGCAATCAGCCCCCGTTTGCACAAGGGCAGGGTAACATTGAAAAAGGCGGCGGCAGGAGAAGCGCCCAGGGTGCGCGCCACATCTTCGTAGCGCCTGGGGATCTCGTCCATCGCCGCCTTGGTCAGGCGGGTAGCGACGCCGAGCGTTGTTACGAACTGGGCAAGGATAATCCCGTTGCTATCGAAAACGAACTGCATCCCGCGGGTCTGTATCCAGTTTCCGAGCGGGTTGCTGAAGAAAATCAGGAGCATCGCGCCGAGGGCGGCGGGAGAGACGATCAGCGGCAGCTCCAGTATGGTGTCGATGGCATCCTTTCCCGGAAAGTCGCAGCGCGACAGTGCATAGGCTGACGGAACGGCAAGGGCGGTGGCAAGAAGCGCCGCCACGGTCGCCGAAAAGACGCTGAGGCGGATGGAAAAGAGCGTTCTTTCCGCAAGCAGGGTCTCCATAAACAGCCCGCCCCGGTAAAAATAAAACAGCGACAGCACCAGCACCGCAAAGAGCGCGAAAGTGCTGAACGCGAAAAGGATCGAAACCCGGCGCAGGCTCATTTGGGCCGCCATTCCGCCGGCAGCGCATATTCGCCGCCGACCGGCTTTTTGGCGCCGATCCAGACGCTCGCCTCTTCGGGAGACATGAAGTAATGGTACTTGCGATAGATCGCCTTTCCTTCTTCGGAAAGGAGAAAAGCGATAAACTGTCGGGCACGCGCCTGGTTTTTGCTGTAGGATGCCACGGCAACCGGGATATAGCCGATGCGTAATATTTCGCTTTTCTTCAGCGGGATGGTTTCAATCCGCGCCGGATCCCAGTGTTGAAAGACGCTCCAGCCGAGGACCGCATCCACCGCTTTCAGCGAGATAGCCGTGGCGGTTTTCTCGCAGCTTTCCGTGTAGTTTACCAGATTCTTTTTGAAGGCGGCCTTCTCGGCCGGGGAAAACTCCTTCTCGATGGTTTCCACAGCGTAGAGTCCGACGCAAACCCCTTCGGGATTGGCGATGGCCACACTGATCCCCGGTTTGATCAGGTCGCGGAGGTTATGAATTCCCTTGGGATTTCCCTTCTGCACGTTGATAGCCAGGACAAGGTAAGCCACCTTTTGCTCGGTTTCGGCAACAATCGCCCCTTTTTTTCTGGCAATCTCCATGAAATCCGATGAACCGGGAAAGTAGATGTCCCCCTTTTGGGCAAGCATCATCTGGGAAAGAACGAACCCCGAGCCGCCGAAAATAAGATCAACCCCGAGCCCGGTCTTTTTTTCAAAGGCAGCAGCCGCCTCCTCGGTCGGGGGCTGACTGGCGGCGCCGGCAAAAACCAGCAGGTCTTCACCGGCATTGGCGTTTGGACAAAAAACGGGCAGAGCCGATAAAAACAAAGCCGCCCACAGAACCAATCCATAACGCATGAATCATTTCTCCTTTCGCTGGTCCTTCCCTGGATTAGATAAGCTCCCTCCGCAAATCCGCGGGCAGGCTACGACCTGCAAGTCGCCTCTTTACCAGTTATAACAAAACCGCCTAACGGCGGTCATAAAAAAAGCTCCCGGAACTTGTAGTCGATCAGCTCATTCATTCCCCGTTGCAGCGCGGTGAATTTATCCAGCATCAGAACCGCCTCGGGGGTTAGGGAGGAGGCTCCTCCGCCAACCCCCCCTTTTTGCCGGATTACCAGGGAAAAACCGAGTCGCTTTTCCATGGCATCAATGTACGTCCATACCTTGCGGTAGGGAATTCCCATCTGCTTCGCCGCGGCATTGATCGAACTTCCTTTCTGAATCAGGCGCAGCAACTCTTCTCGCCCCCGGCCGAAAACCGGTTCGCCGTCGATCTCCAGCCAGATTTTGGAGCGCACCTGTAGTGGGGACGCGGGGTCTCTCATTTCAGAAATTTCTCCTCGATAAAGTCAACGACCGCTGCCGCATCGTTAAGATCGAGCACCGGTACATCGAGTGCAAGCGGTTCATCGCTTGCCACCGCCAAAAGCGTCGGATCGTTCTCCTCCCCCCGGCAGATCAGCGTGACGCTCCGCTCTTGACGATGCAGCTCGATTTTCGGCAGCGAACCATGTTTGAATCCCTCGGTCAAAACGATATCCACGTCGGTGCAGTAGGACTCGATAAGTTCCTCAAGCGCCGGGGATGAGGGGTGTTTTTTCACGAGCGCCAGTTTTTCGGGAGAAGAGATCAGCATGACGTCGGCGCCGGCAGCGGCCAGGCGATAGCTGTCCTTCCCCGGGTGATCGATGTCGAAACGGTGGGCGTCATGCTTGATAACGCCCACCCGGTAACCTCTCTGCTTCAACAGGGCGATGACCTTTTCCATCAGGGTCGTCTTGCCGGTGCCGGACTTTGCTACAAACGAAAGCGCCTTTACGGTCATGTGCAATCTTCCTTTCTGATTTTTTCGAGCTCTTCGGGTGCATTTACTTCGCAAAAGATTTTCCGCTGCTGTTGAAATCAGTTATTTCTTATCTGTTGCAGATCTCGCCATAATCAGTGGATAGCGGCCCTTATAACAAAAACGCACAACGGACGGCAACAAAAAGATTACTTGATAGACTCGCTGCTGCCCAGGTTGTTGAGGCTGATCCTGCTGCCTGGTTCCTTTATGCCGTTCCTTTTTGCTGACAATACCGCCCTCTCCTGCGAGGCCGTGAAAATCGGCGTTGCTGCGTCTGAAGCTTGCGTTACCCGTTTCAGGGTTAGCCCCCATAATTTATCAGCGTCAAATTGGAAGAGCGCTGAGTGGTTAACTTTTTCTTGACTTTTGCTTTTTCAAATATGATAGCAACAGTGGGCTGATTATCTTGATGGCATGAAACAGGGGGGAGTAAGCGGTGATGAGGCCGGTCGTCAATAGTGGGCACCATTCTTTTTTCATAGAAACATTGTTCAAAGGCTGCGGGAGACAGGTAAAGAGCGCAAACTGGAACCTGATGAGCTGTATTCTCCCAAGAAAAATCGACAATTTTCCGAATTAAAGGTTGTCGAGCGGGCTTCGCACCGCAAGCCCCGGCCGGTTGAGTACATGGGTGTAGATCATCGTGGTGGCGACATCGGCATGGCCAAGCAGTTCCTGTACAGTTCTGATGTCGGCCCCGCCTACCAGCAGATGGGTGGCGAATGAATGACGCAATGTGTGCGGTGTTACCCGCTGGGAAAGGCCTGCCGCCCTTGCCGCCTTGCGGATGGCGTTCTGAAAAGCTGCATCGTCGAGATGGTGCCTTCGCCGCAGGCCGCTGCGCGGGTCGATCG